>CAZEXO010000079.1:0-15514 GCA_964516545.1 uncultured Melioribacteraceae bacterium | reverse complement strand
ACCGTTTAAGACATGATTTTGCATTCTTCAAAGTGGCATGGTGTTTGCCATCGGTTAATTTTGATTTTCGATAAAATATATTAATCGTTAGGAGGGATAATGTATTCAAGAAAAACAGTTTTGCTATTTTTTATGATTTTGCTATCGACAAGAATTTTTTCTCAAATTGATGAAGCATTGTTAATGGGAGAAATTTTTGATAAAGCCGATAATCAGTTGATTAAGAACTGCCGGCTAAATGTTCAAAATACAAACGACTCATTGAGAGGAGAAAACTCGGGAGGAGAATATCTTTTGGTTGAAGGTAATTTTTCGCTTCAATTAAAAAAGGGTACATACTTTATAACCGTCAGAGCCGAAGGATATCAAAGCTACGAGGAGAAATTTGAACTGCTTAATGATATCACTTTAAAAATTGAGATGGAAAGACTTATCATTTATGAAAATCTTTTGGGGGGGATTGTTATTAACGAATCTTCAGAACCAATAACTAACGCAAATCTGTACCTTTATGAAGAAAACACAAAATACTCGGCATGGTCTTCCAGCGACAGGGAGGGAAAATTTAGTTTCAGAAATATAATTCCCGGAAATTATATTCTGAGTGTTGAGTCGCATGATTACAAATCTTATCGTGGAAGTGAACCGATAACTATCACAGAAGATAGTAAAATCGAGAATCTTCAGATTACTCTTAATTCATATGTCATATTCAAAAATCTTCAACTCTCCGTGTTTCATTCAGAAAATGAAATACAAATTCCACTTGACAGTTGTGAAATTTACCTTTGGAATCATTTTTCGCGCGAACCAATGGACGGAAGAGATACAATAATGACTGATCGGTATTATGGATTCACAGATAACGAGGGGAAGATAATTTTTCCTGAAATAAGAGAAGGAAGTTATATCTATAGTGTTTCGAAAAGAGGTTTTCAGCTACCATATTTTTTTACCGAACCAACTATTAGAGTTACACAAGATAATCAGACAGAATTCATTCAACTAATCAAAATGCCGGAACCGGTCGTTGGTACAATTAAGGGAAAAGTTTTCCAGGAAAGTTCGGGAAACCCTGTGCCTGCCTTAGTGGAATTCTTTAAGACAAATAGAATGGTAGTTGATACACTGTCTGACCCAGACCGCGTAATTGAATTTCCGAATTATTCTGTTTTTACAAATGATGATGGAAGTTACGAAGCTATTATCGATACAGGAGCTTATAAGGTGAAAGCTTCTTATTATGCATACTCTCCGTTAAGCCGGGAAAGATATGATTACTTTCTACCATACGCAGTATTTGAGTTTTATGACAATTCACTCACAATCAGCGATGCAAAGAGCATTTATTTAACTGAGAATGAAATTACAGAAGGAATAAATATCGGGTTGGATTTTATCGAACCCGAACACAGGATGGTTGTTATTACAGGAACCGTTAGAGATGAAACCGGGAACATGTTATCAAACGCAAATATTGACGCTCATTTAAACACAGAGTATTCTTTCTATGGTGATATGTCAAATTCGGCTGTTACCGATAACCTGGGCAATTTCACACTCGAACTAAAAGTTTATTCCATAAAACCTTTCGAAATCAGAATCTCAGCCTGGAAAGAAGGATACACAAATGTCTTTTTCAACAATAAACCGATATGGCATATGGCTGATCCGATTCTGGTCGCACATAACGGAAGCGATACGTTGATTACCGATATCAATATTCAACTTGAGAAACTGGACCTGAACACAAAATTCTCTCTCGGCGGGTCAATTACCGACAGCGTAAATGCAGGTTTGCCGAATATCTATGTGGAAGCAAATGGATTAAATAATCATCACTACGGATTCACGGTAACAGATAGTCTGGGGAACTTTTTAATTCAGGACCTGATAGCTGGAAAATACATTTTGAGTTTCTTTGGAGATCAATATCAATATGAGTTTTATAACGATACTTATATCTGGGAAGAAGCTGAGATTATTGATCTTCACTCAAATGTTGTTGGTATTAATGCTGTACTGAATAAATACGAAAATGACATGTTTTATATTTTGGGTGAAAGGAGCTCAAACTCAATTACCGGGGAAATTCTAGATGCGGATGGAAACCCGTTGTCAGGAGTGTTTATAAATGTTCTGAATGCTGAGGGCAAAGTAGAATTTTCTACCACAACTAATAGCGGCGGTCAGTTCAGAATCGTCGGACTATACGGAACTGAATATACCATAACAGTAAGCAAAGTTGAATTCGAGAGTCTGTCACAGATAATATCTCTTAATCAGCCGGTTAACCAATTCAATATTATTCTGAACAAAACAACCACTGAAACAGATGAAGAGAATCCATTACCCGTGAAATATGAATTAATAAATAATTATCCGAACCCGTTCAATCCTTCAACAAAAATTAAGTTCGTTATTCCTGAGAATGGTCTGGTTACCCTGAAAGTGTTTAATATTCTCGGTCAGGAAGTTGCCACGCTGTTGAACAAACAATTAACGGCCGGTTCTCATGAATTGACTTTTGATGCATCGGAATTATCAAGCGGAATTTATCTGTACAAACTCCAGACTATGAACTTTGTGCAGGTTAAGAAAATGATGCTCTTGAAATAATTTTTGATACTAAACATAATTTTATCAGATAAAAAGGCTCGTGGTTCACGAGCCTTTTTTTGTAATGAGCAAATTTGCGTGTCAGGCTATTAAAAATCCCTTCAAAAAAAAGTTTTCAAATTAATTGCCAAAAATCACAGATGATTTAGACAAATGTTATTCGTGAAACTGAAATGTTGTCTATATTTCGACGCGTAATTAAGGAATTTATCTAGAACCAGTGGAGCTATTTTTTCTTTTCAGAAATAGATTTAATAATTCACTCTGATTCCAATTGATTCCTTTCACCAAAAGATTTTGAAAGTATGTTTAAAGATTATATCTCAGAATAATTTTTTGCTAAAGGAACAAGTGTTTATAAAGTTTCTGAAATTATGAATCGAAAAGTCTGTTCACAGAAACTATTGCTGTCGATGACACTGAAGTTGAAATTTACGAAAATATAAAACGATTTGTTTTTTTGATTAATAATTGAGGCATTCATGAAATTTTCATTACCAGGTATATTATTCTTTTTAATGACAACAATTACGATTTACTCACAAAGCAGCGGTTCAGCTATTAAGTTCGACGGCGTTGATGATTATGCCTCAGCGACACTGAACACGGGCAACACCAATAGCACTATGACGACGGAATTCTGGTTTGCCAGGGTTAGCGATCAGGCAGGCACAATATATTTAGCCGATTTACATTCTATTTCGGGCAGCAATAACAGATGTGTCCGCCCTTTTATAAACAACGGTGAAATAGGCGTTTATGCAGCGCCGAATACAGATTCTGAGACTAATGCCTTTACGCAATATACGGGAGTTGTACCCGCAATAAATATATGGACACACATTGCTGTTACTATATCTGACGCCACATTGAGAATGTATGTAAACGGAAAACTAGAGATAACCGTGAGTCTTACCGATTCTTATGCACTAGTGGGAACGGAAGAATTCTATATTGGAACTGATCGCGCACACTCGTCAACCCATGCAAATATAAGAGCGGATGAAATAAGAATCTGGAGTTCAGAACGAACCCAGGCACAAATACAAGCAAACATGTATAAAGAATTAACGGGCGGCGAAGCTAATTTATTAGCCTACTATAAAGTGAATACCGGGTCTGGAACAACACTTGAGGATAGCCAGACGGCTGGCAGTTACGATGGAACAATATCCGGCGGAAATACATGGATAACTTCCGGTGCATTTGCCGAAACAAAATACGCCCTTAATTTTGACGCCATTGATGATTATGTTGATTGCGGTAACGGCGCTGAGGTGCAGTTTAACGGATCTCAAAATTTTACCGTGGAAGCCTGGGTTAAACCTGCTGCAGGGATATGGGGTTCAGTAGTTTCCAAATTCCAGCATGAATCAACTCACGAAGGTTACAGTCTTGAAATGTACTCTGATCGCAGGGTTGCATTATTATTCGGAAATAACTGGAGCGATTGGACTGTTACTACTTCCACGAATCAATTAACTCTTAATACATGGCATCATATAGCCGCAACATACGATGGTAGCACCGTGAAGATTTACATTGACGGACATCTTGAAGCTTCAGCGGCATGGACTAACGGAATAACTGACTCAGGAACACCGCTTGTTATCGGCGCTAGGATGGGTACTACTGTTTTGGGTACTTTCTTTGCCGGAAGTATAGATGAAGTAAGGGTTTGGAATTCGGTGCGGACAGAAGCCCAGTTAAGAGAGAACATGTGTAAAACCCTTGTCGGAAATGAGGCAAACTTAAAAGCATACTACCGTCTTGATGAAAATGATGGTAATTGTAATATTGCCTATGATTATTCCGGTTCCGGATATAACGGAACCATGATGAACAACCCTTTAATGGTTCCATCCGATGCATTCAATACCTGGATTGGCGCCGAAAGTGATAACTGGACAAACTCAGGGAACTGGACAAAGGGAGTTCCTACATCAGACCAGAGTGTAGGAATGTATAAGTGGAGTTTAGGGTCGGATGCTAAAATCAGTTCAACACCAACTGTACGGAACCTTCTAATTTCGTCGACCTCCTCTCCCATATTGAATTCCAATTTTACAGTAAACCGTAATTTAATACTGGAAAATGATCTTAACCTGAATGGATATGATATTACTCTTAGCTCGGAATCATATCTTTTGGAAGGAACAGGCAAGCTATCTGGTGTAGCCGGCACAATATCAACCACCCGTAATTTAAGTAATCTTTCATCGGTGAATGTAGCCGGACTTGGAGCTGTAATAACAACTGCTGCTAATATGGGTTCAACAACAATTGCGCGCGGGCATACTGTGCAAACCGGCAACGGGAATTCTTCAATACAAAGATATTATAATATTACGCCGACCAATAATTCTTCTTTAAATGCAACTCTTGTTTTTAATTATCTTGATACAGAAAAGAATGGACTGACAGAAGCAAATTTCATTTTATATAAATCAACTGATAACGGAACAACATGGACTGACGAGGGAGGAACATTAAATGACGTCGCAAATACCATTACGAAAACAGGTATTTCGTCTTTTTCGCGATGGACTGTGGGAGATTGTTCGCAACCGTTGGTTTTACCCATACCTGCCGTATTAGGGGCGATTGAAGGTTCGGCTTTGTCATATACCGAAGGGTCAGGCGAAGTGCAAATTACTAACACAATAACAGTTGATGATGCAGATGATACAAATTTAGAAAGCGCGGTTGTGCAAATTACCGGAAACTATCAGAGCGCTGAAGATGAATTGACATTTGTAAATCAAAACGGAATTACCGGATCATGGAATAGTAGTTTAGGGAAAATGACGCTTACGGGAAGTTCCTCTTTGGCAAATTATCAAACTGCACTAAGAAGTGTTAAGTACGGGAATAACAGCCAAAGCCCGAATACAAATGAAAGAACTGTTAGTTTTACGGTAAACGATGGAGATAATAACAGCAATACGATTACAAGAAATATTACTTTAACAGTTTTGGCAAGCAATCCGACTGTTGTTATAAATAGCGGCGGCAGTGTTAATGAAGGCGGAACTCTCATTCTTAATGACGAAATATTGAAAGCAGGTGATGAAGACGGACCATCATACAGCTTAACTTATTATTTAACCGAAGGTCCAAAACACGGAACAATAAGTTCTTCATTTACACAAAATGATATAGCTAACGGAAAAGTAACTTACATTCATGATGCAAGCGAAGCTCCGGCAGATACTTTTAAGTTTGTTGTTGTTGATGAAGACGGAAACAGTTCTGATGAGTCAACATTTGTGATAACGATAATCGGTGTTAATGACACGACCGTCATTACCGGAGTTCCTTCATTCATTATGAACGAAGATGAAGAATTAACGATTACAAGAAGTTCACTGCTTAATTACGTTTCAGATGTTGATGATCCCGACAGCTTACTAACGATTACGCTTCAGTCGGCAACACCGCAACTTGCAGTTACAGAGTCAGGAAATGATTTTATTTTATCGGTTACTGAAAACTGGTTTGGAAACGCAAGCTGTATATTTACAGCGGGTGATGGAAAAGCTACAGCTAGCGGGTCAGTAAATGTAACTGTCAATTCTGTAAATGACTTACCTGTATTGTCAGGATTACCTTCAAGTATAGAATTCTTACAGACTGGTTCAGCGACAATAGATCTGAATGGAACAGGCAGTGATGTTGAAACAGCAGATTCGTTACTCGTGTTTTCATTCAGCGCAGATCCTGATTCGATAAATGTATCATATAATAATCAGACAGGAATAGCGACAATAACTTCGGCAGGAAATTTTACAGGTAATGCAACTTTGACAGTAACAGTAACCGATGCTGATGGCGGAATCGTTTCGGGAACAACTAATGTAACAGTTACACCGGAAGTAGTCGGAATAGAGCAGCTTAGCGGAATACCCGAACAGTATTCATTATATCAAAATTATCCGAATCCGTTTAACCCAACAACAAAAATAAAATTCGGACTTCCGGAAGCAAGTCAGGTAAGTTTAAAAATTTACGATATGCTCGGAAGGGAAATTGCGATACTTGCTAACTCAATATTGCCAACCGGATATTATGAATATAACTGGAACGCGACAGATAATGCATCTGGAATATACTTTTGTGTATTATCCACAAGCTCGAATAACAGCGCTTCGGCAGGTTACAGAGAAATAAGGAAGATGCTGCTTATCAAATGACACCTGATATAAAGAAGACATCTTTTCTGAAAGATGTCTTCTTTTGTTAACTCAGCATAGCCACACGAATACTACGAAAAAAAATGGAATGCCCATAACGTAGATCAGGTATTTATTTGTGCATTCTAAAATGTGACAGCTTTGTTGAGAGCGGGAAAATGTTACTGATGAATAAACTGTTCTAAGGTTTGCATCTACATAATTGAAGGGGGATTACATTTTGTAACCCTCCTTTTTTAATCTGCCCAAATTCTACTGAATAATAAACATTGCAAATTTTATGATAATAAATCATATTGCATCGGAATTTTTCTTTGCATCATATTCTAAAGATAGAAAATCACCACTCACCTTTGGGGAATTTTAAAAGGGATTGGCGTTAAGTATAATAGTCTCAAACTGAATATTGACTAACTTTACTGATGGATCAGATGCGATTAATTGTTGTGTTTTGCAGCCCTTTGTTTACTCTTTTGTTGTTCCGATTATTCCCCGTCTTCTAACTGGTCGGCAAATGGAACAGTAATCCCGAAAATCATATGGCAATTGCCGGTGATGTAAATAATGATGGCTTGGATGATGTTGTAGTGAGGGCTTATGGCTGCAGCTTATATAAAGGTAGGGCGTACATATAGAATAATATGAGAATGAACGAATAATCGGGAAGGAATTAAATGTACAGAAATATTCTTACACTCTTTTTGGTAACTTTTCCTTTTTTTACTCTCTTTTCACAAGGATTAAATATTACCAGCCGCACACCGGGAATTAATGCGCTCAATATAACAGCAGATTACAATATTGAGATTGTGTTTGATAAGGATATAAATGCCGCCACGGTTAACGAAAACACCTTTAATGTTGACGGAAACATGACAGGTGAAATACCCGGCTCATTTAATACGGTTGGAAATACAATTACTTTTAACCCGGCAAATAATTTTTCTCCCGGTGAAATAGTTACTGTTATTCTAACAACCGGATTATTGGCTTCCGATGCCACCTCACTGGCAAATTCAATAACCTGGCAGTTTACCGTAAAATCGTCAACAGCCGCAATGCAAATCACCGGGCAGGAGATGACTACATCTCTTTCTGATCCTCCTTTTGATGCTACGTACTGTATTCATTCAGCCGATCTTGACGGCGACGGCGACATGGATATTTTGTCTACTTCTAAGAATCACCATAACATAGCCTGGTATGAAAATACGGATGGTTTAGCAACATTCAGCGCTCAGAAGGTGATAACTACTTCCACTAGTGGTGCACGAAGTGTCTATTCAGCCGACCTTGACGGCGACGGCGACATGGACGTTTTATCTGCTTCAGATCAGGACGATGAAATAGCGTGGTATAAAAATAACGGTGCCGGAACATTCGGGGCTCAGCAAGTGATAACTACTTCCGCTGATTATGCCATTAGTGTATATTCAGCAGACCTTGACGGTGACGGCGACATGGATGTTTTATCAGCTTCCCAAGATGACGATAAAATAGCCTGGTATGAAAATACGGATGGTTTAGGAACATTCGGCGCTCAGAAGGTGATAACTACCTCCGCTGATGATGCGAATAGTGTCTATTCAGCCGACCTTGACGGTGACGGCGATATGGATGTTTTGTCAGCTTCCTGGAATGACGATAAAATAGCCTGGTATGAAAATACGGATGGTTTAGGAACATTCGGCGCTCAGAAGGTGATAACTACTTCCACTGATGGTGCAAGCAGTGTCTATTCAACCGACCTTGACGGCGATGGCGATATGGATGTTTTGGCTGCTTCATATTATGACGATAATATAGCCTGGTATGAAAATACAGATGGTTTAGGAACATTCGGTGCTCAGAAGGTGATAACTACTTCCACTGATGGTGCACGAAGTGTCTATTCAGCCGACCTTGACGGCGACGGCGATATGGATGTTTTGTCAGCTTCAAGTACTGACAGTAAAATAGCCTGGTATGAAAATACAGACGGAGCGGGAACTTTCGGGACTCAGCAGGTGATATCTACACTGGCATATAGTGCAATGAGAGTTTATTCAGCCGACCTTGACGACGACGACGACATGGATGTTTTGGCTGCATTATTTGATAATAGAATAGCCTGGTATATAAATAAGTCTCTTGGTACGTCAACTGACTTTACAGAGACTATAAATAAAAATAGTATTCTGACAATTACTTCTTCACAAATAACCTATTCAGAGACTATTCAGAGTAATCCTCAGCTTTCAACAAAAATTATAACGGCGCCTGATAAAGGTGAATTGTTCAACGATCAGGATGGAAACAATATTGCCGGCGGAGCGGAAATCTTGGGTAATGGAGATACAGTATCAAAAGCTGATATTGATAACGGGTTCCTTAAATACAAGCCTCTCCCCAATGAATCCGGTTCGCCTTACTCAACCTTTACCTTCAGGGTAGTTAACAAGGATGGCGAAAGTCTTTCAGCTTATACCGGTACAATAAACATCGTGTTGCTGGGACCATCAATTTCAACTAATACAGGCGCTACATTAGATGAAGGGGGAACATTCACCTTTTCCGATCTTTGTCTCAAAGCTAATGACGCCGACGGACCTTCGTACTCTTTAACATACAACGTAACCAAGGCTCCTGTTTGCGGCAGTCTGACAAATAGCGGTGCGTTGATGAAAGCAGATGGAACGGAAACTTCTTCCTTCACACAAAATGATATTGCAAACGGGAAGGTAAAATACACCCATGATGGAGGAGAATCTTTAGATGATCAGTTTGCTTTCAAAGTAATTGATAGCGATGGACTGACCTCTGCCGAAGATGTTTTTGAAATTTCAATTAATGGGATTAATGATCCTCCTACTATTGGAACATTATCACCTATTACTTTTAATGAAGATGACGGATATATGATTGATTTTACAAATTGGTATCCCCAAATTGAAGATCATGAGACTCCGGATTCGATGTTAGCAATCTCTCTGTCTAGTTTAGATAAAAATGTATTATGGGACGTTTTGGATAGAACTACTTGGGTAATATTTGCTTCAGAAAATTACTTTGGTTATTCAACGTTTGAGGTCCGTGTTTGTGATGGCGAATCAGAATGTTATACTACTGTAGACCTGATAATCAAACCAATAAACGATCTCCCTCAAATAATCGGATTTCCAACATCGATTTCATTTGTAAGCGGCGAATCTGAAATAATAGAACTAAATGGAAAAGCCACTGATATAGAAACACCGGATAGTTTGCTTACGTGGTCATTTTCTGTAAGTCCTGATTCGGTAAACGTAAGTTATAATGCTGCAACAAAAATTGTTACACTATCAGCGATAGAATCCTTTGACGGGCAAGCGGGATTAACAATCAAAGTAACCGACGCCGACGGGGAAACTGATGAAGAAGTAATAACCGTAACTGTAGATCCAGATCCAACTGGAGTTGAGAATCTTAACGGAATACCAACAGAATATACATTATTCCAGAATTATCCCAATCCCTTTAACCCGACAACGGTTATCCGATATGGTATTCCAAGTAGCACAGACAATTTGTCTGTGCAATGCGTACAGTTAAAAATCTACGACATCCTCGGCAACGAAGTAGCAATACTTGTTAATGAACAACAATCGTCCGGATATTATGAGTATAACTGGAATGCAGAGAACAATTCCTCAGGAATATATTTCTTTGTTTTGTCTGCTGGCAAATACAGAGAAATAAGAAAAATGCTGCTCATCAAATAATCCCAGAGATAAAGAAGACATCTTTTCCGAAAGATGTCTTCTTTTCTTAACCAGCATTGCCAATAGTTTATTACGAATATACCTGGAATGCAGAGAACAATTCTTCAGACATGATGCTCAGAAGCATATCCACAATTAGAATTTTTTCGAAAAAATAAAGACATAATAATTACTAAGTCTGGCAGCCAATTGATAAAACTCCATTGCTTCTATACTCTCTCCTGTATATCTTAAACTTCAGAATTACTGACAACGTTTAAATGAACTGCATAATCCCAAATATATTTTTCATAATTACCGTTATAAGTATTCAAACGACCAGTGTATTTGCTTCCGCACAACCGGAAAAAGAATTTGTTATTTTAAATGACAAGTGGGAATATGTTTGCGGGAACTCTGCGTATGACGAAAACAATTTACCTTTGTTTGTAAAAACTGACTACGAAGGTGCAGAATGGAAACCGATAAATTCACCCGAAGAATTCGGACAACCCTGTTTTACAGATATATGGTTCAGAACCACTCTCCCGGATTTGGATATTGAATATCCCTCATTATTTATTAGACTGATTAAAGATATGGTGGAAGTATTTCTTGACGGAAAAAAAATCTATTCCAACGGTGATTTTTTATCCGATAGTGAAATGACTTACAGCGGCAAGAAATGGTACTTATTCAGGCTTACTGATGATTATAAAAACAAATCTCTTGTCATTCATATCCGCGCTCCACACAAGTATCCAGGAATAATGGGAGATGTTAAGTTGGGATCGGGAACCGGAATTTTTACTGATCTGGTAAGTAACAATTTGTTTCCCGTTTTTCTCGGGTTTTTGTTTATTAGCTCGGGGTTAATTTTTCTTCTGATTCTTTTCCTTATCAGGCAGCTGAAAGTGTACAAGGGATTATTAATTTTTCAATTATCAATCGGACTTTGGACGATAGTAAATTCCCCCTTAATTCAACTTGTGGTGCATTCACCGAGGATGGTAAAATATCTTAATAACATATCGATGTTTATTGCCGCAATCGGGTTTTTTCTTTTAGCGGAGTCAATTTTAGCAGGTAACTTTAAAAAAATATTCAAATATATCCGGTATTATTTTATTGTATATTTTATTCTGTCACAAGTGATTGACATTTTTTTTAATCCTTTCCAAAGATATATCGTTATTCCTTTTTATTTACAGGTCATGTGTGGGATTCTTGTATTTATGTATGGTAGTTTCCGGAGTTTTGCGAACGTCGGCAATATGAACAAAACTTTTATTATAGGAGTAAATGCTTATGCATTTTTTGCTTTCATAGAACTTGCCAGGTACTACTCGGGAATATTTTATGGAGGCGCCGGTATTCTCGAAGAATACTATCTTCATCTGGGCGGATTGATTTTGTTTGGTTTTCTTACCTGGACAATTATTCAAAAGTATGTGCAACTGAACAGGCAGATTATTACAACGCAGGAATATGAAAGAGAACGAATAGCCAGAGATTTACATGATGAGATTGGGCCGCGATTGACTGAGATTCGTTTGGTAAGTGAAGTAATCAGCCGAAACGATTTATCGGTTAATGTTGTAACTGAAAAATTGCAAGAACTTTCCGCCGCTTCCGATAATGTAATCTCATCTTTCAGAGAGATTGTGTGGGCGTTAAATCCGACAAATAATACTCTTGAAGAACTTGCCACGTATCTCGGAGGATGTACAACAGAATTTTTGGGGAAAGCTGAAATAAGTTGCCGTCTGGAATTACCACCGGAATTTCCTGACGTAACAGTTCCATATAATCTAAGACGCAACATCATAATGGCTGTAAAGGAATTACTTAATAATGTGGTCAGGCACTCAGATGCATCACTTGTCAGAATGAGTTTAAGTGTTGAGAAAAAATATTTGAAAATAGTAATAAACGATAACGGAAATGGATTCGTGCAAGATGAAGTTAATCCTTACGGAAACGGATTAAAAAATATTCATAAACGGATTAAAGATTGTTTGGGTAATGTGACAATTGAAAGTAAGATAAATTCTGGCACTAATGTTACACTAACAATTCCGCTTTCAGAAATAAATTCAGTATAGCCAAAACGGGCTATTGTAGGAAAACTATTCTACCAATACTTTTGTGTAAAAAAATTATGATACGTGTAGCGCTAGTAGAAGACGACGATATAATTCGAAAGACAATAGTAGAATTGCTTGAAGAAAGCGAAGGATTCCGATGTGTTGGAGCTTATCAAAATGCCGAAGATGCACTCGAAGATATCCCAAATAAATTGCCGCAAATTGTCCTTATGGATATTAATCTGCCAGGAATGAACGGAATTGAATGTACTCGCATTCTAAAAACAAAAGTGCCGAAGTTGTTAATTATTATGCTTACCGTGTATGAAGATGCAGGTAAAATTTTTCAATCTCTTCAAGCCGGCGCGGTTGGCTATTTGTTGAAACTTACAAAACCGGAAGAAATTCTGACGGCTCTAAAGGAAGTTGCAGCGGGCGGTTCGCCCATGTCTCCTCAAATTGCGCGTAAAGTTGTTCAATCATTTCAACGCGAAAAGAAAGGCGATATTAAAGAACATGCATCCTTAACTCCACGCGAAGAACAAGTTCTCAATTTGCTCTCGAAAGGTTATTTGTATAAAGAAATTGCTTCGGAACTACAAATCAGTGCAGACACAGTTCATAATCATATCCGTAGGATTTATGAAAAACTGCAAGTCCATTCCCGCACGGAAGCAGTGGTAAAGTTCTTAATGAACTAATTATAAGAAACACTGCTGTCCGCAAATCACATTTACACAAACTGGCTATTGTTCACACTTGGGCTATTAAATAATTTTGATCCATATTTTCATTAAACCCGGATGACTAATATTATTCCGCCGATCAAACATATTCAGTTGATGCAATATATGTGCAGCATCTTAAGCCAATGAGGTATTGTATGATAGTCCGTCAATTTTTTGTTTGTGTAATTCTTCTTGTATGCAGCACAGGAATTATTCATTCACAAACAGCAGTAGCTCCTTCCGGTGACGGAACCGCGGGTAATCCTTATCAAATCGCAACTTTGGAAAATTTGTACTGGTTCTCTGTTACTCCAGACGAATGGGGAAAGCAATTCATTCAGACTGCAGATATCAATGCATCGGGTTGTGCATCATGGAATGGCGGACAAGGTTTTTCACCAATCGGGTTGAGCGGTTCTTACGATGGACAAAATTATTTTATCAGCAATATTCGTATTGACCGCACCGGTGAAAACAATCAAGGATTATTTGGAACGCTCACCGGTTCTGTTAGTAATTTAATAGTTACCGATATTTATGTTAGCGGCGGTGATTATACAGGCGGGCTGGCTGGTCATTGTTTTGGCGGAACTATAATGAATTGTTATGTATCCGGAACAATACTTGGAAATCAGAGGTTGGGAGTTTTAGTCGGCTACTCCCAGGAAAGACCCGGAAAGGTTAGTAATATTTACAATTGCTTTACAAGTGGAAGTGTTGGCAATGGTTCCGGTGGATATGGCGGAGGGTTAGTTGGTTATCAGGATTTCAATTGCACAATCAGTAACTCATTTTCTAAAAGTGCTGCTAATACCGGTGTTTGGACGGGCGGACTGGTCGGCATGAATTTCGGGACCATTATAAATTCATATTCAGCAGGTTCCGTGATGGGTTCTACTTTCCCCGGCGGTTTAGTAGGAGGTAATAGTGGTAATGTTTCCAATTCATTTTGGGATAAAGAGACTTCCAATTTAGCTACAAGCGAAGGTGGAACAGGTTTAACAACTGCAGAGATGAAAAATTTATCAACATTTATTAATGCAGGCTGGGATTTTACAGGAGAGAGCACAAATGGAACAGTCGATTACTGGAGTATTAATCCCGGATTAAATAATGGTTATCCTATTTTAAATTGGATTTTAACCCAGCCGATAAATCACAACTTTGGTGAACAATATATTTATACTGCCACAAGCAAAGTGATAACAGTTTATAATTCATTATCAACCAATCCCCTTGAGATTACATCAATTCAATTACCAAATAGCGTTTACACTATTTCACCGGAGAATGCAACGATACAGCCAAATGGTCGTCAAAATTTTCTAATAACTTTTACACCGGTGGCTTTTGTGAACTATACCGGCAATATAACTTTTAACACTAATGTTGGAAATATCACTTTTCGGGTATATGGTGAAGGTATACCATTAGGAGCTCAATCAAACGCGGTGAATTGTCTTTCGTTTGACGGAGTTGACGATTTTATCTCAATACCGGATAATGATGATGGGCTTACAGCATTTACTTTTGAAACATGGGTTAAGTGGCAGCCGGGTTCACCTACTGATGTTCAATTCATCTGCGGGAAAAATACTAATCAAATGGAATTACACACGAGCGGCGGGACGAATAATTTACGTTTTATTCCGACCGACGGAGTTTTTCTTGATGCGGTAAATGTTCTGCCCGTTGATACATGGACGCATATCGCTTGCGTGTATGATCCGTCTCAATCTCTTGCAAAGATGTACGTGAACGGAGTTGAAGTTCAATTGACAAATAACGGCGGTAATCCTTTAAACACACCATTACAATCCACCGCAACGCAATTTAGGATAGGCAGAAGAAGTAATGACAACTATGCATTTAAGGGGCAGATAGACGAATTCAGATTGTGGAATACAGTCCGCACTCCAGCGCAGATACGAAGTTCGTATGGCTCGCTGGTAGGAAATGAAGCCGGCTTAAAAGGATATTGGCGGATGGATGAGGGAAGCGGGGCTATAACTAATGACTATTCAGCGAATGGTTTTTCGGGAACATTAATGAATTCACCGGTCTGGATAATTCCCTCAACAGCGCCGGTAAGAACGCCGGTATTTTCTTAAACGCCAATGAATCATGATTTTGGAGTAATAAACACAAGTTCAACCTCTCAACAAAAC
>CAZEXO010000078.1:0-15563 GCA_964516545.1 uncultured Melioribacteraceae bacterium | reverse complement strand
TGTTCAGGAGTGACTCAGATGTTGGCGTATACAATGCAGTGAAAAACCTCTTGCTCGTTCCTTTCATTATTCCAGGTATAGTATATAGTGCAGTATTGCCCACATTAGCTAGGATGAATCAGGAAAGCGAAAAGAAATGGTTAGCTCTAAATACGATAGTTTTTAAAGTGATTTTTATTCTCACAATTCCTATTTCAATTATTCTTTATGTTTATCCTAAAGAAATAATAGAAATAGTATATTCATCCAAGGATTATAACAGTGCAATCGGATTGTTGAAAATATTTTCATCGATACTTTTTATCAGGACTACTTCGGACTATTTAGGAGTAATGCTAATTACATCGAACAGAAAAATGATACAAATTTATACAGCCATTTTCGGTATTGTTTTAATAATTCTCATGAATTTGTTTGTTATACCAAAATATGGTATTGAGGGTACTGCTGTAGTATTTTTAATTATCAATATTTTTGTAGCCATTGTTTATTTGTCGATGAATTTTCAAATTTTTGTGAAGTACATTTTTAATTGGAAGTATTTAGTTGTCATTTTCTTCTCTATTCTTATTACTAAAGGTATTCTCTATTATGATGACTTGGAATTAATTTGGGGTATATTTTTAATTTGTATTGCATTTTGTTTAATAGCGTTCTTATTCTTTTTTTCTAAGAAGGAATTGAAAAGCATTTTAAACTTGGAAAATAATCTTAGAAAATTCTAGTGGATTAATATGATTGGTGCTGTATCAATAGTTTGTTTCTTAGTTTTATTGTTCCTTATTTTATCTTTTTTTCGAAGCGGAACAGATGTTCTTGCGCCAGGTCGTTTGTTTTTGATTGTGTGGACGACTTCTATAGGATTAGCAGATTTAAAACTGAGTAGACATCAAATTGATTGGAGTTTCTATTCGTGGTTTGCATTGTTTCTTCCCATTATTTCAACTTTGGTAGGAATCTTTGCCATATATGTACTGAACTTTAGTAGATCTTACATAACAATTAATGAAATTCGGAATAAATTTACACATAGTAATATAAATGGAAATAGGCTTTTTAGAATCATCTTACTTATGGTAGTTCTTTATTTTGTTTCATTTAGTATAACCTACATGATAAGAGGATTTCTTCCCATTTTCACAAAAATGCCTGAAATTGCGAGAACTAAATGGGGGGTGTTTGGATACGGTGTTTTTGTATTATCAATTCCGACGATAGTATATCTTTCACTAATTTATTTATTTTTAACTAAACAGAAGAAAACGAAAAAATTATTTATACTGATTATTACACTTTTTACAGCTATTACGTATTCCACATTATTGCAGCGTTTTTACTTGCTGATGCCCATAATAATATCCTTAATTTTGTTTTATTATATTACTCACAAGTTGCGTCCGAAAAATGTATTGATAATATTGATTATCTTTTTCTTTATATTTTATGGTATATCTTCAATAAGATTGAGTCGTTATGCAATAAACATACTCTATTATCTCAGTAATATGAAATACAGCATTGATTACGCAATTTTCACTGAACCGTATATGTATATATCAATGAACTTAG
Source organism: uncultured Melioribacteraceae bacterium (assembly GCA_964516545.1). GTDB lineage: Bacteria > Bacteroidota > Ignavibacteria > Ignavibacteriales > Melioribacteraceae > JAHISV01. The sequence goes on along the minus strand of CAZEXO010000078.1, from coordinate 13,994 downwards.
AGAATTTTGCTAATGGTGTTGACAAGCTTAATGTATATGCATATGGTTTTTTCACTTTTGATTTCTTGTTGTTTGCCACAAGATTAAAGCCATTAATTTTGGAATACATAAAAATTCCTGATTTTCCCCATATTATTACGCCTGCGTACAATACGTATACGATGTTTTTTATATACTATAGAGATTTTGGTTTAGTTGGATTGTTTTTTTTACCATTTATTCTTGGAACAGTAGTTTCATCTTTTTATTATAGAATGAGACGCAACCCAAATATTAATACTATAACTATCTATGCTCTCTGCGTTGTTGTTGTGATTTTTTCTTTTTTTATACCTATTGTTCATTGGATACATTTTGTCTTTAATATTATATTGCTGTATTCCACAACACGGATGATAACTGGTTCTGGAAATGGAGAAAGTAAATGAAAGTCTTGCATATTCATAGTTATCTTCATGGTGGTGGTGCTGAAACAGTGTTTAACATAACAAGGGCTAACAATCTAAATCAGCATAATTATTCCGGGTATATACAGGACGATCTAAATCATTGTGAGCAACCTGACGTGATATTTTATAATTATTTACAATCACCAAAGATTACACAACTGCTTAATTATATCTTTTCTATACGAAACTATCGGGCACTAAGAGATTTTCTAAATTCAAAAGAGATTCAGATAATTCATCTTCATGGGTTTATTGGGGCTTTATCGCCTTCTATTCTTTTTGCAATAAAATTCCTTAAAAAGAAGAAAAACTTTAAGGTAGTACAAACAATGCATGATTTTAATATCTTATGTCCTAATTCTCTATTATTCAATTTTAATAAAAATGTAATTTGTGAACGTTGCCTAAAAAGCAACTTAAAGCTATACGGTATTATTGAAAATTGTGATAGAAGAGGGGAAATACATTCTATTTTAAAAACATTCAGAAGTTTTATTTCTAATAAAATTGCACAACATGAACAAATACTTGACTTAATTATTGTTCCCAGTATGCTAATGAAGAATAAATTTATTGAAGCTGGGATAAGAATAAGTAAATTATGTATGATCAGAAATCCATTTGATGAGGTAGATGACTGCAATTCTTATGAGAAATCAAATAGCATTTGTTATTTTGGCAGATTATCGAAAGAAAAAAATGTGGAATTCCTTATTGATAGTTTTTTGCTTTGGAAATATAGAACAAAGAATAATTTTACATTCTTAATTATTGGAGAAGGTGATGAGGAGAGTAAATTAAAAACAAAAGTTAAAAATTCTCAATTCCCCAGTTCAATTAAATTTTTCCCATTTTTATCAAAAACTGGGATAAAAGAATTGATTAAAGACACTAAATATTTTACAATGTCATCTAGGGTTTTTGAAAACGCTCCGATGGCATTATTGGAAGCCGCATCTTTAAATATTCTGCCTATTGTTCCAAATCTGGGTGGTATGCGTGAGACAGTTGAAGAAGTAATGAAATGCGGTGTAATTTATCAGGCGGAAAATTCTGAATCTTGGGTAATGAAAATGGAAGAATTAAATAATAATTATGAAAAACACATTAATAAATTAAGTAAACAAAAAAAGGAATTATTCGATCAATTCGGTCTACATGCTTATTACCTGAATCTTTATGAAAATTATAAGAAAATACTAGATAACTAATATAGCTAAAAAAAAAGAATCATACTTGCTATTTTGATAATTATATTTTTAATTTTAAGAGTTTATTAAAATGATAGATATATCAGTAGTTTTGATTACCTGGAATATGAAATCGATGCTAGAATCTTTACTTGATTCGATTATTCAGTATTCGCAGGGATTCACTTATGAGATTATACTTATTGACAACAACTCCAAAGATGGAACCCCAGATTTGATTAAGGAAAAATATAATGACATTATTCTAATTGAAAATTCTGAAAACAAGGGAGTTGCACCAGCCAGAAATCAGGGACTCAAAATTGCCAGAGGAAAATATGTTTTAATTCTTGATGCTGATATGCAATTGAGAGAAAACTCCATCGTTCACCTATTTAACTTTATGGAGAAGAATGAAGAATGCGGATTGGTTGGCTCAAAACTAATATATGAAAATGGTGATCTTCAACTTTCATGTAAGCGATTTCCGACTATATTATCGTTGCTCGCGAGACGACTAGAAAAAATTGACTTTGTAAAAAATTCACAGACATTAATTAAACATACAATGTCTGATTGGGATCATAATTCGATAATTGAAGTCGATTATGTTATTGGTGCTTGTCAGTTTATAAGAAAGAGTGTTATTGAAAAGATTGGATTATATGATGATAGTATTTTTTATGGACCTGAAGATCTTGATTACTGTTTGAGGGTCTGGAGAGCTGGTTGGAAAGTTATGTATTACCCGGAAACAAGTATAGTCCATTATGAGCAGAGAATTACTAAAAAGGCGTTTTTCTCGAAAATAACTTATAAACACATACTTGGTATTCTACATATCTTCAAAAAATACAATTGGAAATTAACCAGATAACTTTATATGCCCTACTCCATCACAATCATCGGCGCCGGAATTGTTGGCTTAGCTACAGGATTAAAACTACTTGAGAAAAATCCTGACTTAAAAATTCTTTTCCTCGATAAGGAAAATGAGGTTGCCAAACATCAAACGGGTAATAACAGCGGTGTTATTCATTCCGGTATTTATTACAAACCAGGCAGTCTTAAAGCCTTAAATTGCCGGAAAGGTTATGATATGCTGCTAAAGTTTTGTGATGAACATAATGTTGAGTATGACATTTGCGGAAAAGTTATCACGGCAATTTCCAAAGAACAAATTCCATATCTTGACAAACTTTTTGAACGCGGTAAAGAAAACGGGTTACAGAATTTGCGTAAGCTGAATCCGCAGGAGTTGAAAGAAATTGAACACCATGTGACAGGTGTTGCCGGAATTTATGTTCCGCAAACAGGTATTATAAATTATCTGGAAGTTTCAAAAAAGTATGCTGAAATATTGTCTGCAAATGGTGCGGTATTTAGCTTTAACGATGAAGTGATTGATATAAAAATTTTTGAAAAAGATTGCAAAGTTATTACATCTAAAAATACTTACCGAACGGATATGGTTATTTCCTGCGCAGGGTTACAATCGGATCGACTGGCAAAATTAACCCATCCCAAACTCCCGCTCAGAATTATTCCTTTCAGAGGAGAGTATTACAAATTAAAGGAAAGTAAAAGATCGCTTGTCAAAAATTTAGTATATCCTGTTCCTGATCCCGCATTTCCTTTTCTTGGAGTTCATTTCACAAGGATGATAAATGGCGAGGTTGAAGCCGGACCAAATGCCGTGCTTTCTTTTAAACGCGAAGGTTACACTAAAACTTCTTTCAACATGAAAGATACTTTTGATACATTCACCTGGCCCGGTTTTCTGAAGGTTGCAGGAAAGTTTATGAAAACAGGACTCGGCGAGTTTTACAGGTCGTACTCAAAAGCCGCGTTCGTGCGTGCTCTGCAAAAATTGGTTCCTGAAATTACTGCCGACGATCTCATACCTGGCGGCGCAGGTGTTCGGGCTCAGGCATGCGATAAACTGGGCGGATTACTTGACGATTTTTATATTGTTGAAGATAAAAAAGTTTTTCACGTGTGTAACGCACCCTCACCTGCTGCAACGGCATCTCTTGCAATTGGTGATTATATTTCGCAAAAAATTTTAGAAAAATATTCCTGACCGGAGAATTTTATCTTGAGCAAAAAAGTTGAAAGATTACTCATACTTCTTGTGGATTTTCTGACCGTTAATCTCACGTGGGTTCTCTTTTTTTTCTTAAGAGTTGAAACCGGTTGGTTTAATCTTCTCATTGAACCTGCATTTTTATTACCCATGTTTGCTGTTTACCTTTACTGGGTAATGATTTTCACTATTGTCGGAATGTATAGAACATGGTTTGCGTCTTCACGTTTTGATGAGCTTACAACTTTATTCAAAGCTTCCTTTGTGGGAATATTTATTTTGTTTTTTATTATTCTTTATGATGACTATTCTTCAGGTGAAACATCGGCTAACCGTTTTATCATTTTTATTTACTGGGGAATGTTCCTCTTTCTGGTCAGCGTTGGCAGATTGTTTATCAGGAGTTTTCAGCGTAATCTTCTTATCAAAGGATTCGGGAGGCACAAGGGTTTGATTATAGGTTTCAACCAGAAAGCTCACGCCATTCATGATTCGATAATAAAACACAGGGGTTTGGGTATTGATATTATTGGCTATATTGCAGTTAAAGATGAAAATGTGGGGAAAGAATACGCCGGCGTGAAAGCTATTGGTCGTGTTGCCGATCTTGAAGAGTTCATCTCTTCGTCGGATATTAGAAATATTATCATTGCTCTGGAAAAATATGAAGACGATGTTCTTATTGATGTTATTTCGAAATGTGATAATAAAAATGTTTCATTGAAAATTGTACCTGATCTTTACGAAATAATAAGCGGTCAGGCAAAAACTCAACAGATTTACGGATTTCCACTTATTGATATTATGCCGCAGTTAATGCCTGAGTGGGAGAAAAAAGTAAAACGATTCATGGATCTCTTCATTTCTTTTTTAATTCTTATTGTTTCTTCACCTGCAATAATCGGAACTGCAATAGCAATTAAACTTGAAAGCAAAGGTCCGATTCTTTATAAACAGGAGAGATCGGGGTTAAACGGCAGACCATTCATGGTTTATAAATTTCGGTCGATGGTTACGGATGCTGAAAAAAAATCCGGACCCGTTTGGTCTTCAAAAGATGATCCGAGAATAACTAAAGTGGGTAGATTTATCCGCAAAGTACGTATTGATGAAATTCCTCAGTTTATAAATATTTTCAAGGGCGAAATGAGTCTTGTCGGTCCGCGTCCCGAACGACCATTCTTTGTTGAAAAATTAGCAAAAGAAATTCCGCTGTATAAACGGCGACTAAGAGTGAGACCCGGACTTACAGGTTGGGCTCAGGTTAAGCATAAATATGATGAATCAATCGAGGACGTAAAAATGAAATTACGTTATGATCTTTTTTATATCGAGAATATGTCGATAAGAATGGATCTGAATATATTATTCCGAACAGTATTTGTGGTACTTTTCGGTAAAGGTCATTATTAAAATTTGTTCCAGGGCTGTTATGAAAAATACTTTGGTGATAATTCCCACGTATAATGAACTGACGAATATTTCCAATATGATTCCCGAAATATTCAATCTGTATCCCGAAATTCATATTCTAATTGTTGACGATAACTCTCCCGACGGTACAGGCAGTTATGTTAAAAAATTAATGGAAACCGATAACCGTATTCATATTATTGAAAGAGAAAAGAAACTTGGTCTGGGTACTGCTTATGTTGCGGGGTTTAAGTACGTGCTTGCAAACGGATACACATACGCCATTCAGATGGATGCCGATTTTTCGCACGATCCGATAGTTATAAAAAAATTTCTGGAAAATATTACTGAACATGATCTGATTATTGGAAGTCGTTATATATCCGGTATTAATGTTATAAACTGGCCGATGTCAAGATTACTGCTGAGTTATTTCGCGAATATTTATACGAGAATTATTACAGGATTACCGGTTATGGATTGCACTGCCGGTTACAAATGTTTTAAAAGAGAAGTTCTTGAATCGCTTGATCTTAACAGGATCCATTCAAACGGATATTCTTTTCAGATTGAAATTAATTTCAAAGCCTGGAAAAAAGGATTCAGAATTTTTGAGGTGCCCATTATTTTTATGGACAGGTTCGAAGGGCATTCAAAGATGAGTAAAAAAATTGTTCGTGAAGCAATCTGGATGGTATGGAAACTTCGTCTTCAAAGTATTTTCGGAAAATTGTAATACTTTATAGCCTTAGCGTCTTTTTGGCAAATTCTTTTCGCCACGAACCTGCCTGCCGGCAAAGGCAGGGGCGCAAAGACACAAAGAAAAAAATGAACAAAGAAAAGAAAAAGATTCGTATTAAAACTTGGAGTCTTAGCATCTTGGTAGCAAATCTTTTTTTACAAAGACAATATGAAGTAGTAAAAGATTTTTTATGAACTTATCTTTTTGTTCTAAGTTTTTTTATGGTGAATAAATGGATGACTTTATTATCAGTGAACAAAAATTCAGCTATACTCAGTTGAGTGAGGATGAAGAAAGTATTGGTAAAATAATTGTCCATTCTGCATTTAAAGTACATCAAGCATTAGGTCCGGGATTATTGGAAAAAGTGTATGAAGTATGTCTCTCTCACGAATTAAAGAAAGACGGATTGAAGGTAAAAAGGCAAGTTGATATACCAATCACGTATGATGAATTTGTTTTTGAAGAAGGATTGCGTTTGGATTTACTTGTTGAAGGCAAAGTAATAATTGAATTAAAAGCAGTTGATCAGGTAAACCCTGTTTGGGAAGCACAGGTTTTGAGTCATTTAAAACTAACGGGTTTACATTTGGGATATCTTATTAATTTTAATGTGCCTTTGATAAAACAAGGAATTAAAAGATATATTGTTTAGTTGACTTTGAGCCCTAGAGTCTTAATGGCACTTCTTTTTGCCACGAACCTGCCTGCCGGCAGAGGCAGGGGCTCGAAGACACAAAGAAAAGAATAATACATGGAGTGTTAGAAACCCTGTCATTTGCAGCAGGCTGTTTATTGGTAATTCTTTTCTACATGAAATCGAAAAGAAACAAAGAAAAAAATTTTGTTAACAACTTTGAGCCTTAGCGTCTTTGTGGCAAATACTTTTCACTACAATGACTCGAAGGCACGAAAGTAAAAATTAAAGTAATAAAAAAAATCAAAATAATTCATGATCGATCTTTCAGTCATAATAGTTAATTACAATGTAAAAGAGTTCATACTGAACTTATTAGGATCATTGTATCCGGCTCTTGAAAACATTTCTTCAGAAATTATCGTGGTGGATAATGCCTCTGAAGATGACAGTGTTGAATCTATCAGAAAAAAATATCCTGAAATAACACTCATTGAGAATAAAATAAACATCGGCTTCGGCGCTGCAAATAATCTCGGACTGGAAAAATCATCCGGCAGATTTATATTGTTCTTAAACCCGGATACCATTGTTCGTCCCAATACTTTTTCAACCATGATAAAATTTTTTGAAGAAAACTCTGACGCCGGGATGGCGGGATGCAAGATACTTAATCCAGACGGTTCGCTTCAGTTACCTTGCCGGAGAAGCTTTCCCGGTCCATGGACATCATTCACGAAATTAACTGGACTAAGCACCCTATTTCCTAAAAGCCGGTTATTCGCAAAATATAATCTTACTTATCTTGATGAAAACGAGACCTATGAAGTTGATGCAATTTCCGGCGCGTTTATGATGCTGCGACGCGAAGTCTACGAAAAAATCGGTGGTTTCGATCCTATATTTTTTATGTATGGTGAAGACCTTGATCTCTGTTATCGTACTCAGAAGGAAGGTTACAAAGTTTATTACGTTCATTCGACTGAAATAATTCATTACAAAGGTGAAAGTACAAAACGAAGTAACATTGATGAAACGAATGTGTTTTACAAAGCCATGCAGCTCTTCGTAAAAAAACATCTTTCATCTTCATTTTTGGTAAGCATAGTTCTTCGTATGGCGATTGTCTTTCGTAAAATATTTGCCTTCGCCAATCTATATAAATTGATTTTTATTCCCGTTGTTATTGATGTTATTTTGTTTGCGACTGCCGTCAGATGGTCTGAATCAATTTACAGCAACGAACACTGGCATGGTTTCCCTGATGAAGTGCTGCCCTGGGTATATTTTTTACCGGCGTTTTTTCAGGTTATCGTTTCTTTAATAAGCGGCGCATACAAAAAAAATACTATTTCAATTTTGCGGATAATAACCTCGCTGCTTCCGGGTTTTTTACTTCTTGCCGCAACAACATTTTTCCTCAAACAATTTGCCTTCAGCCGCGCGGTTCTGCTGCTTACATATATAATTGTTGTCTTGCTTTTCGGAAGCTGGCGTATGATTTCAAAATTAATTTTTAAATTCGGATTGAGCGATGTTGCGCGTAAAACCAGAACTCTTCTCGTCGGTTTTGGAAATTCGGCTGAAACCGTAGCTTCAAAACTACGGGCGAATATTAACAGTTATCATAATATAATCGGGCTGGTAGAAACATCGCGCGTTGACATTGGAAAAAAAATCGGCTCTCATGAAATAATTGGCACTGTCGAAATGTTAAAGAGAGTTGTTCTCGAAAAAAATATCGACGAAGTGATTTTTTATGTTGATAAAATCGGTTATGAAAAAATGTTTACTGCCATAGCAGACTGCCAGGGAACAAATGTGGAATTTCTTGTGACGGGACACGGACTTGATTTCATGGTTGGAAAATCAATTGTTACCATGTTTGATGATATTTCGCTTCTGAAAATTCAATACAACATTTCATCTTTCCTTTACAAAGTAACAAAAAACATTTTCGACTTTATTTTAGGGCTTTTGTTAAGTATTACCATTTATCCCTTCGCGGTTTTAATGAAGATTCTTTTCCGTCTGAAAGGCGATCTGATTAAGATGATAATGGAAATTCCGCAAGTACTTATTATGAAAAAAAGTTTTGTCGGTCCTCGTGAAAGTTCATATCACGGCGATTTATTTTTGGGAAGAACCGGTTTAACCGGATTATGGTTTATTGAAGATCAGACAAATAAAACTTCTGACGATGAAAAAAAACTTAATATTTTTTACGCCAAAAATTATAACATTTGGTTAGATTTGGAAATCCTCGGTAAGACTTTATCGAAAATATTTCTGGAAAGGGAAAACAGATGAGAAACGTTTTGGAATTTGAAAAACCAATTGCTGATCTTGAGAAAAAAATAGATGAGATGAGAAAACTGGAAGACAACCTGGACATCTCCGCGGAAATGAAAAACCTGGAGGCCAAGGTGGCGCAGTTAAAACAAAACATTTACGATAATCTTACCCGATGGCAGAGAGTGCAATTAGCACGTCATCCCGAAAGACCTTACACGCTTGATTATATTTATATGATGACTGATGACTTTGTCGAACTTCACGGTGACCGGCTTTACAAAGACGACAAAGCCATAGTTGGCGGATTCGCGAAATTGGGCAGTCAGAAAGTAATGATAATCGGGCATCAAAAAGGGCGGGATACAAAAACCAATCTTTACCGAAATTTCGGAATGCCGAATCCCGAAGGTTATCGTAAAGCGTTACGATTAATGAAACTTGCTGAAAAATTTAATACTCCGGTGATAACTTTACTTGATACTCCGGGAGCTTATCCGGGAATTGAAGCTGAACAGAACGGGCAGGCTGAGGCAATTGCGCGTAATCTTTTTGAGATGAGCAAACTTAAAGTTCCCATTGTTGTTGTAGTAATTGGTGAAGGCGCCAGCGGAGGAGCTTTGGGAATCGGAATCGGCGACCGCGTTCTGATGCTTGAAAATACCTGGTATTCTGTTATCAGTCCTGAATCATGTTCAAGTATTCTGTGGCGTAGTTGGGATTATAAAGAACAGGCAGCCGAAGCCTTGAAATTAACGGCAAAAGATCTTTTGGAACAGGGCATTATTGACAGGATCGTTCCTGAGCCTCTCGGCGGTTGTCATAAAAATCCGCAAAAAATGGGTGCCGATCTCAAAGAAGTTCTTCTTGAAGAAATTAATAAACTGTTACCTGTAAAACCGGATAGACTGATAAATCTGAGATTGCAGAAGTTCGGCAAGATGGGTGTTTATAAAGAGTAGTTGTTTTCCAGAAAACCAGTTAAGTGATGATTAAATATAGAACCGAAATCCGTGTGCGATATGCTGATACTGACAAAATGGGAATTGTATACAACGGAAAATATCTTGAGTATTTTGAGGTCGGCAGAACTGAATTATTAAGAAGCCTTGGACTCTCTTATAAAGAAGTTGAAGATGCAGGTTATCATCTGCCATTAATTGAAGCCGGGTTGACTTATAAGCAGCCTGCTTTATATGACGATGTTCTTGTTATTGAATCTGTTGTAAAAGAAATTCACTCGCCCAAAGTACACATCGAATATACAATATTCCGAAAAGGGAGCGAAGAAGAACTTACAAAGGGATTCACTACTCATGTTTTTACAAAAAATAATGATAACAGACCAACCCGCCCGCCTGCAATATACATTGATAAACTGAAACCATATTTCGAAATGAATAAATAATTTTTACTAAGGGAGTAATGCAAAACAAAATTAAAGAACTAAGCAAAGATACTATTGTTTATGGCGTAAGCACCATACTCGGCAAGTTTTTAAACTTTGTTTTGGTTCCTTTTTATACCCAGGTTTTCCCGCCTGATCAATTCGGGGTATTCGGTTATTTTTATTCCTTCCAGGCTTTCTTAATTGTCGGTTTGATTTTCGGGATGGATGTTGCCTACATGAAGTATGCTTCACTTCCCGAGGAAGACGATAAAAAAAAGTGGTATTCCACAGCTTTCATAACTTTATTAATAAGCTCGTTTGTTTTTACGCTGGCGATGATACTTTTCCGTTCTCCGATCATAAATTTACTTTACGGATCAACCCGGTATGAATCAATTATAGTATACCTTGCCGGAATTTTATTTTTCGATGTTATTTGTCAGGTGCCGTTTTCAAGTCTTCGTCTGCGCCGCAGAACAATCAAGTTTGCCTCCATAAAAATGATCAACATCTTCGTAAATATCGGGATGAATCTGATTCTTATACTGGTTTTTAAAATGGGTATTGAATCAATATTCATAAGTAATCTGGTTGCCTCCTTCATTATGTTTGTATTGTTAATTCCCGATATTTTGCAGAACATTAAATGGGAAATTAATTTTACCGCTCTTAAAAAAATGCTCATTTTCGGAATTCCCTATCTACCAGCAAGTCTTGCTGCAATGATTGTTCAGGTGATTGACAGACCTCTTCTTAAATTTCTTGCCGATGAAAAAACTCTTGGCATTTATCAGGCGAATTATAAACTCGGTATTTTTATGATGCTTTTCGTGTCGATGTTTCAGTATGCCTGGCAGCCCTTTTTTCTCATAAACGCAAACGAGAAAGGAGCTAAGGAACTTTTTTCGCGTGTTTTAACTTTTTTCCTCATAACTGCAGGATTAATTTGGATTACTTTGACTTTGTTCATTGAGGATTTTGCAAGGTTCGAAATTTATCATGGTAAATCGCTGATAGGACAGGAATACTTAAGCGGGCTTATTATTGTGCCCGTTATTCTGCTGGGATATTTATTTCATGGGATGTATGTTAATTTCAGCGCCGGCGTTTATATTGAGGAAAAAACAAAATACTACCCGATTGTTACAGGAATCGGGGCGTTGATAAATGTTGTGGTAAATCTTGCGCTCATTCCCGTGTGGGGAATAATGGGAGCGGCAATTGCAACACTTTTGAGTTATATGTGTATGTCTCTTGGTTTGTTTTTGGTAACTCAGAAATTTTACCATATCGAATATGAATTCCGGAAAATATTTTCAATTCTCGGCACTATTTTTCTTACCGGGGTAATTTACTATTACTTGTATTTTATTAATGCCTTAAATTTGCCCTACAAGTTTCTTATTCTTCTTGGATTTATTCTGCTTTTGATTCTTCTAAAAGTGGTTCGCGTTGAGGAATTAAAATCAATTACGCGCACGATTATTAAACGGTAAGAATCTCAAAAAAAAATACGATTTTTTTTTTGTCTTATTAAAAAGGACGTTATGGAAAAATTACAGGTAAAAATTAAACGTCTGTCGGAAAATTTTTCAGACATTGAAATACCGGATTATGCAACAGGCGGAAGCTCGGGAATGGATTTGCGGGCTGCCGTTGAAAATGAAATCGTTTTGGAAAAAGGAAAAATTATACTCGTTCCCACAGACCTCAGCGTTGAAATTCCCGATGGATATGAAATTCAGGTTCGCCCCCGCAGCGGACTTGCCGCGAAACACGGAATCGGTGTTTTAAATAGTCCCGGAACAATTGATTCTGATTACAGAGGCGAAGTGAAAGTAATACTTTTTAATTTCGGCGAGAATGATTTCGTGATAAAAAGAGGCGAGCGGATCGCGCAAATGGTTCTATCAAAAGTTTATAAGATGGAATTGTGTGAAGTAAAAGAGCTGAACAATAGCCGGCGGGGTTCGGGCGGTTTCGGACATACAGGAATTAAATAATAAAAAGCAAATTCCTTTTTTCAAATTTATATTTTATTATGGGTTCAGCTTAGGAACCTGTTGGTTAAAAACAGGTAATCATAAACAGAGTTTTATACAGAACTTTTGAAAAAGTTCTGCGAAATAAAATTTTTTAACCGGAGAATTCATTGAATCGTCCGGGTGCTTTAAGGAGCTTTCATGGGAGATTTTGTACATCTTCATAATCATTCTCACTATAGTTTACAGGATGCAGCAGCGACAGTAGAAGGACTAGTGAATACAGCGCTGAAGTATGATCAGCATGCGCTTGCTCTCACTGATCACGGAGTTATGTATGGTATTTCCGAGTTCTGCAAAAAAGCCGATAAAGCCGGAATCAAACCTATAGTCGGAATGGAAGCTTATATTGTTATGGATGGAAGCCGGTTTGATAAAGGCGTCAGCGAAACCGGAAATGGAAGAACGAGAAAAAAGACCTACAATCACCTTGTATTATTAGCGAAAAATGAAACCGGTTATCACAACCTCATAAAACTTTCTACTTATGGTCACACCGAAGGTTTTTATTACAGACCGAGAATAGACCTTGACTTGCTGCGCGAAAGAAGCGAAGGAATTATCTGTACATCAGCTTGTCCGTCAGGACCGATTTCTGTTCCGCTGATTAATAATGATTATGATAAAGCCCGGTCAACAGCAATTACTCTCCGTGAAATTTTTGGCGACGATTTTTACCTTGAAGTTCAGGATCATGGAATGGAAATTGAGCAGCCCATTCTTGAGGGAATGCCGAAACTGTCAAAGGAACTCGGGATTAAATTAATTGCCACGAATGATATTCATTACATCGAAAGAGAACACGCGATTGCGCATAATATACTTCTTTTGCTCGGTGATAAAACAGGAACCGCCGATCATCGCGATCTTCGTTACAAAACCGATCAGGTATATTTTAAGTCAACAAAGGAAATGAAGGAGTTGTTCAAGCATCTTCCTTCGGCTATTGAAAATACCCTTGAGATCGAAGAAAAAATTAATCTTAAACTCGATTTTAAAGGATTCCATTATCCTAACTTTCCGATTCCCGAATCTTCCGGTGCAAAAAATCTTGATGAATATTTCGAACAACTTGCCCGTGAAGGTTTACACAAACGTTTTAAGAAGATTACGCAGACGATTGAAGACCGTTTCAATTTCGAACTTGATGTAATTAAAAGTATGGGTTACTCGGGTTACTTTTTAATTACCGCGGATTTTATCAATGCTGCAAAAAAAAGAAACATATCTGTCGGACCTGGTCGCGGCTCTGCTGCCGGCTGCCTCGTAGCTTATGCTTTGGGAATTACTAATGTTGATCCGCTGCAATATGATTTGCTGTTTGAAAGATTTTTAAATCCCGCGCGTAAATCAATGCCCGATATTGATGTCGATTTTGCCGACGACAGACGCGAGGAAGTAATTGAATACGTTAAAGAAAAGTACGGCGAAAATTCTGTTTGCCAGATAATTACATTCAACAGACTTTCTTCAAAAGCGGTTCTTCGTGATGTTGCAAGAGTTCTAAAAATTCCAATCAACACTGTAAATAATATTACAAAATGGATTCCCTCGAAATTCGGACGTGTTTATACTATCGATCAGGCGCTTAATGAAGTGCCGGAGCTGAAATGGGTTAAGGAATCAAATGATCCGACAATTCAGGAATTAATAAAGTATTCCAAAATTCTTGAAGGGATGAACAGAAACGCTTCAAAACATGCCGCGGGCGTTGTAATTACTCCGGGTGAAGTCAGCGATTATGTTCCTCTTT
>CAZEXO010000077.1:0-15622 GCA_964516545.1 uncultured Melioribacteraceae bacterium | reverse complement strand
CCGCTGATCCGATCAGACTTTTTGTATACACCGGTTCGGATGCTTTCTTCAAACTTTACGAAGATGAAAATATTAATAATAATTACGTGCAGGGAAAATTCTCAGTTATCCCCATTGAATATGATGAAACTGAAAAACAATTAACAATTAAGAAACGCGAAGGAAGTTTTTTCGGGATGATTCCCAAAAGAACTTTCGAGATTATTTTCATAAGTAAGGATAAATATTCCGGGTTAAATTTTGAAAACAAACCGGATGCAATTATATACTATGACGGAAATGAAGCGTCGGTTCTTATGAATAACTGATAAAAGATTTTGGAAACTCCGGGATGAAATTAATAATGGATAACTGACATTTATGATTTCAGTTTCGAAATAACTTCTTTGGTTATGGAAGCGATTAATTCATCAATTGCTTTTTTATCGTCAGCGATATTGCTGGCGCACGCTAATGACATGTGCGAAGAATCGCAAGCCGTCACTTTCCCGGTCAGGTTATATTTTTCCCGCAGCGACATTAATCTGTCTCTCTCATATTCAGGAAGAACATTAACGTTGCCCAATTGAATGGCATTCCAGACAATATGAGCCGTGTGTTCGAGTGTTTCCATTTTATGATAAGCATTCAACAAATTACTTCCAAGAGTAAGTGCACCATGATTTTCGAGAAGAACGGCATCCGAGCTTTGAATATGTTCTTTAATTGATTCAGGAACTTCCTGGGTTGAAGGCAATCCGTATTTGGCTATCGGAACAGCTCCGATTACAATAACCGCTTCGGGAAGCACGCATTTGTTCAGAGGAATTCCGGCTACTGCAAAACTCGTGCAATAAGGCGGATGAGCATGAACGACTGATTTAATATCAGCACGTTGTTTATACACTTCAATGTGCATTTTTATTTCACTTGAAGGTTTGTATTTCGTGTTGCCGGAAATAACTTTCCCCGTCATATCCACTTTAATAATCATTTCGGTTGTCATAAAACCCTTGCTCACTCCTGTAGGAGTTGTAAGAATTTCATTCTCATTAAGTCTGACGGACATGTTTCCGTCATTAGATGCAACATAACCCCGCGTCCAGATTCTCTGACCGATATCAACAAATTCTTTTTTTATTTCCCATTCGCTCATCATAAAAATTCCAATGTTATTTATGCAATTTCCTGTTTTATCATTTTTAAACAATCATTGTTAGAAAGTGAACTCATTTACAAATATCCGGACTTTGTCAACAATTAATTCCATGATACTAAATAGTCGCCAGACGTTTTTTTATCCATTCTTCTGTCTTAAGATATAAAACTTGGAAATACTTTCATATTTTTTTTCTTACACAAAATTAATAAAGCCGGTTATTGAATGAGTAATAAATTCAATTTTTCGGAAGAACATTATTCTGTTTTTTCTTGTTAATGATTCATGAAACTTAATTTTCAAGGAGGAATAAATTGTTTTCAACAGTCAGATATTTCATCAAAACCAGCATAATATTTCTTCTGCTGGGGATTGTTACAGGCTTATACTTACTTCTCGCCCGTAATTATTATAATGTATGGCCGCACCCTGATTTAGTTTCTGCTCACACTCATATAATTCTTGTCGGCTCGGTAATGATGATGATAATGGGCGTGGCTTTGTGGTTTTTTCCAAGACCGGAAAAGACTGACAAGCTATATAAACCAAATCTAATTCTTTTCACCTATTTTACTCTCACAATTTCTACGCTGGTAAGATTTATTTCACAGATTATTTCCGCCTTTATTCCTGCAACAGAGCTGCTTAAGTTCTTGTTGACAATTTCTGCAATTGGTCAGGTATGCGGAATTATTATTTTCTTTATTTCCATGTGGGGAAGAATAAGATCAGTTGGAAGCCACATCCGCGAATCAAAGGGAGAAAGATTCTAAACTGAGATCAAATTTTTATTCTGTGTTTTTGCGATTCAATAATCTTGGTTCAACATTTATGAACAAATTATCAATTAATCCTGAGCAATATTGTTATGTATGCTGCAAATGTAAGACTCTCAGAAGAATTTAATATTTTATTCACCTTCAAAAATTCTTTTCCCGAATATTAACTTTTAACACTGCAAAAAATTTCAAATTCCATTTACTGCATAAATTAGATATATTCAATTCAAAAAATTTTTATCTATGAGTAAACTTAGGCTTGAGAATAAGTTAGAAAACCTGGAACAAATCGCTGCATTCATTGAATCATTTGGAGATGATGCCGGTCTCGATAACAAAACAGTTTTCGAAATAAACTTAATCATGGATGAACTTTTTACAAATATCACGAATTACGCTTACTCAGATGATAACACACACTATATAGATATTTTTATCGATAAAGATGATAACAACATTACTCTCAGAATTATTGATGATGGATTGGAGTTTAATCCACTAAAAAAGGAAAAAGTGAACACCGAAACAAATCTTGATGATCGGAATATTGGCGGGTTGGGTATTCACATAGTAAGACAAAAAACCGACAGTATATTCTACGAGAGAAAAGATGATAAAAATATTCTTACGATGACAAAAAAGATAGAAATAAACGGAGATAAAAATGGAAATTAAAATAAGTCAGGCTGGAAACTTTACCGAGTTAAAATTATTAGGAAGACTGGACAGCAACACATCGCAAATACTCGAAAAAGATTTACTGAAACTCATACAAGACGGAAACAAAAATCTTTTAATCAATTTCGAAGAGCTGAATTATATAAGCAGTTCGGGTTTGCGCGTGTTTTTAGCCGGAGCTAAATTGCTCAATGCCGATGGGAAAAAATTAAAGCTTTGCTGCATGAAAGATTACATTAAAGAAGTTTTTGAAATAGCAGGTTTCAGCATCATCTTTGAAATATACAATACAAAGGAAGAGGCTATAAGTTAATTTTTTATCAGTCACGAAACATGGGCATCAGAGATAATTTCTCTCACGTATAAAATAATTCCGGAAGTTCATCTACTTCACCTTTGGTAGGTGAATGATAAACTCTGAGCCTTTATTGAGTTCGCTATGCACCTCAATTTCACTGCCGTGAAGTTTAGCGAATTCATTGCAGAGAATCAGACCAAGCCCGGTTCCCTTTTCATTATTCGTACCATTTCGTGAAGTGTGAACATCAATTTTAAAAAGATCGGACACGTAGCTTTCGTCCATTCCCAATCCTTCATCAACCACCTCGATATTCCACTGTTTATTATCCTCGCCGGCTTTTATTGTAACGCGGGTATTCTTAGGTGAGAACTTAATACTGTTCGAAACAAAATTTCTTATGATTGTAGTTATCATATTTTCATCAGCATAAACTAAAAAATCCCGGGGAACTTCGTTTATCATTTTAACGGATTTCATTTCAGCCGATGGTTTCAAAACATCGAGGGTTTTGTCAACAAGACTACGCAGGTCGAAGAAGTTTTTATCAATCTCAATATTTTTTGTCTGAATCCTGGCCCAATTTAAAAGGTTCTCAAGAAGTTCATAAGTACTGTTAGAAAGATTTTTTATCATGCCCAGAAACTGCTCGGTTTCTTCGGGAGTAATATCTTCGGAATCGCTCGTGATCATTTCTGAGAACCATATTAATGCTGAAATAGGATTTTTAAGATCATGAGCAATAATTGAGAAAAATTTATCTTTGCTGGCATTGGATTGACTTAATTCTTCATTCATTAAAAGTATTTTTTCTTCATAGGCAATTCTTTCACTGACATTTCGGAGAGTTGTCATCACATAATTACCGCTCGTATCTCCAAAAGTATTAATAGTAAGATCCACAGGAATTAAAGAACCGGATTTTGTTTTTATTTTTTTATTTGAAAGAACACTGCCATACATTTTAATATCGTAAATATTCTTCGGTGATTCAGAACCTTTTCCTCCCACTAAAAAATCATAAATATATGCGCCCAAAATTTCGCTTTTCTTACAACCGATTAATTCACAACCGGCTCTGTTAATATCAATGATTTTTTCTGACGATCCGTCTGTAATGATTATTGCATCTACAGTTTCCTCAAAAATCGACTTGTAACTAAATCCAATTTCAGTGTTCATAAATTTTCCCAAAAGAATTATTACCTTAATGCAATATAATAATATGACCCGTATTTATTGAAGATTATTATGCAAAACATATCCCCTGACTGAATTTCAGCTTTTCAGGCGTTATTCCACCAGACTGAATTTTTTGGTAAAGCAGAATAATTCATGCATGCGATTCCCCTTTTTTCTATCTTAAGTTTGGTGTTATCCTGATAAATAAAAATATTTTCCAACTTTTTCCAAACCTGATTGTATTTATGACAGTTGATGAAAGCAAATTAATAACCGAAACTTTAGCGGGCAAAACAGAGTCATTTGGAATGATAGTTGAAAAATATCAAAATACCGTTTTTAACCTTGCTTATCGAATAACAAGAGATAAGGATATCTCAAAAGATATCGCCCAGGATTCCTTTATTAAAGCCTACAAGAATCTCAAAAATTTTGATATTACGAAAAATTTCTTCAGTTGGATCTACAGAATAGCTCTCAACGAATCTCTTAACAATAAAAAACACTCGGTCTTTTCGGAACCAATGAACGAGAACCATGAAACGGATACTGCTTCCCCGGAAGATTACATAGAAAAAAATGAAGCAGCCAAAATGATTAGTCAGGCAATTAACAAACTCGAAGATAAATACAGGTCTTTGATTATCCTGAAACATTTTCAAGACTTAAGTTACGATGAGATTTCGGAAATTATGAATTTACCTGCAGGAAAAGTTAAATCTCGTTTATATATTGCCCGCGATATTCTTCGGCAGAAACTGGAGAAAATGAAATAATGAAAAATCAAGTACTGACAGAATTAACGAATAAATATTTCGACAATGATCTGAGTCCCGACGAAAAAATTCTTTTGGATAAATTATTAACTGAGCCAGGTAACAAAAAATATTTCGAGTCAATGAATGCTCTTTTCATAAAAATAGATTCAGCAAAACCCCTTACACAGCAGATCGAGATAAGTGATTCAGTAATAAATATTATCAGCAAACAAAACAGGAAACCGGCAATGACGAAAAAAATAAAAAATAAAGTATCTTCATTATTTAACGGAACAAAAATCAGTTATGCAATGACCTTTGCCTGCGGCGTTCTGCTTGCTGCTTTTATATTTTTGTTTCAATCGGGAAATGTTACTAATGACGAATTTATGACCGGAACGATTTCCAGCGGCAATTTCAATGAAACTTATTATATGGACGACCATAAATTGACGGGAAGCATTGATGTAAATTACACTCCTGAAATTGTTGTCATGGACATTCATCTTGATACAGGAGAAAATGTCAACTGCGGACTGAGCTTCGATAATAATCAGCTCTCTCTTTACGGAATAAAAAATGTGGGACAAAAAAATAACGGAAAAATTTCAACCGGTAAAAATACAGTGTATTTATCGAATATCGAATCGAATCATTATATGGTGTTTTTCAAGAGTCTTCACAACAATCCGACCAATGTTCTTGCATCATTTTATGATGGACAAACAGTAGTGTCAAACTTAAAAATAGAAATCAAAAATTAAACAATAGGTTGAAAAATGAAAAAGAAGCAAACATTAATTATTGCGTTAGCGGTAATAGTATTAGTTGCCATTTTGATTGTTTCACAATATTATCCTCCCGTGGATGACTCTGAAAGCGCCGGAACGATCGGCAAAGTTGATAAGTACCGCGACAGTAAAACCAAACAGGAAGATATTATTCTTCGAAACGAATTCCTGAATGATACAACAGCATTAAAGCTAACAATCATAGCGCTTGATAGTTACCAGGATTTTCTTGCCGGGTTAAACGATGATTTCAATGAGTGGGAAAATGCCCTCTCAAAAACAAAGTACAAAACAAACGAAAAATTAACTCAACAATTACAAGAGTTGAAGTCATTAGCCCAATTCATGAAAAATAATTTATCGGCTGTATCTGAGACGCGGGAATTGTTATACAAATATTATACTAAAGACACACTTAACATGTCTATCGACATTCAGAATAATTTAATCAATTTCTCAACTTTCCTGACAAACCTCGAAGAAAAAGGAAAAGTTGTTGATTCATTATTCGTAAATCTTACCGGGATTATTGAAAATAAAAAGTTATCATTATTAGCCGACACAAAAGAGAAAACCAACGCGATAATCGAGGTACGCGAAAAGATGCTCGGCTCAATTGCTGCCTGGAGTTTAGCAATGGGTAACGAGGCAAGAATGAATCTGGCTCTGAACAGCAATGTGATTAGTTTTATAGTTCTCAACAGACAGCTCAATAATAAACTCGGTCCTATTGTCATAGAATCAGTTGTAGAATCAAAAGACAAAATTGGAACAATACTAAACAAAGAAAAACTCGGAACAATACTAAGCAAAGAAAAACTCGGAACGATATTAAACAAGGAAAAACTCGGTTTCGTCAATAAAGAAAAACTTGGAGTTGCGAATTCCGATCAACTGAATTTTATCTTCAGTAAAAGTTCGCTGGGACTTAAAACCGCAGATGTTCAAAAGAATAGAGATGACCTGGGACCTATTGTTTACACTGCTTCAGTTGTCGCCGCAATAAACAACAAAAAATTGGGTACTATCCTGAATAAGGAAGGGATAGGAATTGTTGCCTCAAAAGACAATTATGTTTTTTCAAAACAAGGTATTGGCGTCATTGGAAATCAGAAATCACTTTTTAATACTGCACTCGGACCTATCCAACCGATCGAAATTTTCGCAAAATCCATGCAATCATTTTCAGAGCTTAAAAATAAAGAGAAATTAGGAAGTTGGTAAGAAACAGCTGAGAATTTTCCCTGTCAGGATTGATTTACTGGCCACCCCTTCGGTGAATTCGAAGGGGTGATTTATTTCGCGTGGAATAACTTACCGTAAGAGCAAATTTTTGTTTTAGTCACACACAAAAATCAATATCTTGCATTAATTAAAAGAGATGATCATGTATGAATAATTTCACAAACCGGATTTGTTTACTGTTTGTTTTTTTATTTCTCCCCGCAACCAGTATTTACTCTCAGCTTTATAAACTGGAAACAGAAAACGCGAAAATAATTTACATCGGAAAATCATACGATTACCTGGCTCCTCACGTTGCCGCTTCTTTCGAAAGTATGTTTTCTTTTCATAAAAAATACTGGGATTATAAGAACGAGGAAAAAGTAACTGTTTTTCTTAATGATTTCGCCGATATCGGAAACGCCGGGGCTATTACTATTCCACGAAATTTAGTGCTCATCAATGTTGCGCCGTTTGAATTTACATTCGATGTAATGCCGGCTAATGAAAGATTCCAGTGGCTTATGAGTCATGAATTAACGCATATCGTAATGGCAGATAAACCTGCCGGTTCCGATAATTTTTACCGAAGCTTTTTCGGAGGTAAGATTTCCACCGACGAAGAAAATCCTCTCTCAATGTTTTACAGTTATCTTTCATCTCCGCGATGGTATTCGCCGCGCTGGTATCACGAGGGCATTGCTGTTTTTATGGAAACATGGCTGTCGGGCGGACTCGGCAGAGTGCTCGGCGGTTATGATGAAATGGTCTTCAGGAAAATGGTGCAGGATAATGCTTATTTTTATCAGCCGATTGGGCTTGAAACTGAAGGCACAACAATTGATTTTCAGGTCGGCGTTAATGCTTACCTTTACGGAACAAGATTCATTTCATATCTGAGTTCTCATTATGGCATGGAGAAATTAAAAAATTTTTATAACCGGACTTCAACGAGCAATAAATTCTACGCGAGTCAGTTTGAAAATATTTTCGGAAGAAATGTTGTTGATATCTGGGACGAATGGATAGCAGCCGAAAAAATATTTCAGACAAAAAATTTAGAGAAAGTAAAAACCTATCCACTAACTAAGAAAAAAGAATTAACGAGAGAAAGTCTTGGCTCTGTTTCGCGTACATACTTTGATAAGGAAAAGAACGAGATTTATTGTGCAATTAATCGCCCGGGTGATTTGGCAAGTTTTGTTGCCCTGAATATTAACACGGGTGATATAAGAAAATTCGCCGACGTTGAAAGTCCCGGACTTTATTATGTTACTTCATTTGCCTACAATAAAAATGACCACAAAATTTATTGCACTACTCACAACAATTACTGGCGTGGATTGAAAGCCGTTGACATTGAAACCGGCGATGAAGAAACCCTTTTCGATTACATTCGCATTACCGAACTTGTTTATTCGCCAAAGGAAGAAAACATTTATGGAATTCAGATAATTGACGGAAGAACTGCGATAGTAAAATTAACAGAAAATTTATCCAACATAAGCCGTCTCTATTCCATTCCTTTCGGATATAGTTATTTTGATATCGACATCTCGCCCGACGGAAGATTACTATCAGGAACATTTGCCGACGCAGCCGGCAGACAAAAATTAATGTTATTTAATCTCGACTCTCTGAATCTTGGCAAAATCGATACGACAACAGTTTATGAATTCGAAGACAACAGCGCTTCAAATTTTGTGTTTTGCGAGGATGGCGAAAACCTTATTGGTACTTCTTATTACACAGGAGTTTCTAATATCTATCAGGTGAATATCAAAAATAAAAACGCCCGGTTAATGACAAACACCGATATTGGTTTTTTCAGACCCATAGAAATATCAAAAGATTCACTGCTTGTTTTTGAATATCAGACTACAGGATTACAGCCCGTAAAAATAAAAAAGGAATTCCTTGAGGATGCCGAATCTATTGAATACCTCGGAATGAAATCGCTCGAAAAAAATCCAGAACTTTACAATTATACTTCAACACCGGTTTCAAAACTCAATAACGAGAACCTTATCCAATCGGAAGAAGAATACACTGCTTTTACTGAAACGGACTTTGAAAGTATTTATCCGATCGTTGAAGGATATAAAGATTTTGTTGCGTATGGAATTCAGTTGAATTTATCAGACGAACTGCAATTGAGCAAGGCGAAAATAAAATTAGCGTACTCTCCAAATCAACTAATTCCCGAAAAAGAACGTCTCCATCTCTCGCTCAATTATAATTATTGGCAATGGGAATTAAAGACCGGTTTGAACAAGACAAATTTTTACGACTTATTCGGACCGACAAAAGTAAGCCGCGCCGGTTATTATGTTCAGCTTGGATACAAACATAATATTGTAATCGATAAACCAATAGAATCATCTATATCTTTCAGCGCCGCCCATTACGGTGATTTGGAAAAACTTCCTCAATATCAAAATGTAAATGCTGATTTTTCCGAACTGAGTCTGCTCTCCGTGAATTATAAATATTCCAGACTTCAGAGATCACTCGGTGCGGTTGAAGATGAATCAGGTTATAAGTTTATCACCGATTTTGAGACGGCTTATTTTAATAATGTTTTTATTCCAAAAATTTCACTTTCCGTTGAACAATCATTCTTAGTGCCGGGAATCAGAAATTCATCATTTCGGTTAAGAGCATCAGCCGGAAGAGTTATATCCGATGAAAATAATTCTTTCAGCAAAATGTATTTCGGTGGATTCGGCAACAATTATGTTGACCGGTTAGAAGTTCAGCAATATAGGAATCAGGAAAGTTTTCCTGGAAGAGAAATAAATGAATTAGCCGGTAAGGATTTTATCAAAGCCGGATTAGAATGGAATTTACCGCCCATCATGTTTAGAGAACTCGGATTCTTATCCGCTTATGTGCGGTTTGCCAGATTATCTTTTTTCCAATTGAATCTTATTACGGATTTCTCGGATAACAACCTGATAGAAACTCATCATAATATTGGCGCACAATTGGATTTTGAGTTGGTGTTTTTCACCTTGCTGAAATCAACACTGTCATTCGGTTACGCGCGCGCATTTAATAAAAATCTGTCACCTGGTAATGAATTTATGATTTCACTAAAATTATTATAGAGTATGTCAGTCATTGTTAGTTTGCTGCCGGTTATTGTTTTTCTTCTAATCCTGAATTCGCTTGATTCATTCAAGTTATTGAAAGCATCAATTATTGCTTCAGGAATAATCTGGGGAATATGCGCTGCCCTTCTCGCTTCACAGATCAATAATTATCTTTTTTCTTTTTTGGATTATAAACTTGTCGTTGGTTTAACCGCACCGGTAGTTGAAGAATTACTTAAGTACGGAATTATTGTTTTTCTTTTCAATAAAAATAAATTGGGATTTCTATCCGATTCTTTGATTATGGGATTTGCATCGGGAACCGGGTTCAGCATTATCGAAAACATTTTCTACCTCAACCAGCTTGAAACACAAAATCTGATGTTTTGGATTATCCGGGGATTTGGTACAGCAGTTATGCATGGAACGGCAACCGGCATTGCATCTGTAGTTGCTCAAAATTTTATCAGCAGAAACGAACAATTAAAATATCGTCATCTGCTTTCAGGAGTGATGTGCGGAATTCTAATTCATGCCGTATTCAACAATTTCTTTTTATCTCCCCTACTGCAAACTATTCTTCAATTAAGTTTACTGCCGATAATTGTAATTAGCATTTTTTCGAGAAGTGAAAATTCATTACGAAACTGGATGGATGAGCAGTGCGATTCCGAAATTGAATTACTACGAATGATAAAGTCCGGTGAGTTCAAATCCACGCGTATCGGTAAATATATTCTGTCAATAAAACAAAGATTTTCGCCCGAAGTAATTGTTGATATGCTCGCGTTCATCCAGATTAATCTCGAACTTTCCCTAAAAGCCAAAGGGCTGCTAATGATGCGCGAGGCAGGATTCAACCCGGAAAAGGAAAGCGAAATTCAATCGATGCTGAATGAACTTCAGTTCCTCGCGAGAAGCATCGGCAAAGTGGGTATGTTTACTCTTAAGCCGATTATTCATACTTCTCAAAAAGATTTATGGAAATTAAATCTTCTGAAATAAAAATTCCCCTAATAGTCTTTTGAACTTATTTCTCGTTCAATTTAACCGCAAGCACAGTTATATCATCCGATTGCACAGCGCCATTAGCATATTTATGAACATCGGCAAAACACTCTTTCACCATCTCGGTTGCATTGAGTGAATGTTTTTCTTTCAGCAGCTCTTCAAGTCTCTCATCAGAGTAGAGTTCGAACTCATGATCCATTGCTTCAGTAACGCCGTCTGTAAAAGTGAATATAGTATCGCCCCGTTTCATTTGAATAACATTGTTCTTAAACTGAAATCCTTCCACCACTCCCAACGCTATTCCACCGGTTAATTCAACCATACGAAGTTCTCCATCCTTTGAAATAATATAGGGAGGATTGTGACCTCCGTTTGAATAATTAAGTTCACCGGTTTTAAAATTCAAAATGCCATAGAATACCGTAACAAACATTGAAGATACACTTTCCTGACACAGCAGATGATTAACATAAGTCAGGCATTCATCAGGCGAAATACCTTTTAATGCCGTAGCACGAATTAATGTGCGGCTGACAGCCATAAATATAGCTGCTGGAACTCCCTTGCCCGATACATCGCCCATCACAAAACCCAATCTGTCGTCGTCGAGAAGGAAAAAGTCATATAAATCACCGCCTACTTCTTTAGCCGGTTCCATTGCCGCAAAAATTTCAAATTCATTTTTGTCGGGAAAAGGAGGAAACACTTTTGGAAGAATTGCAGACTGAATATTTCGGGCAGTGTCGAGATCATACTGAATAGCGAGTAATTGATCGTGCTCTTTAATGGCGTTACGAATTATTTCCAGTTCATTGATAGTTTTCTCAATGGTTTTCTCAAGATCCGTAAAATCAACCGGCTTCGTAACAAAGTCATAAGCCCCTCGATTCATGGCTGTTCTTATATTATCCATGTCGCCGTACGCGGATACAATAACAGTTCTCAGCGCCGGATTTTTCAGTTCATTCAGTTTTGCCAGTAGAGTTAATCCGTCCATTTCAGGCATATTAATATCGCTAAGTATCACACCTATATCTTTATGTTCAAGCAATTTAGCAAGAGCTTCCAAACCGTTTCGTGCAAAAACAAAATCATATTCGCCATCTCGAATTTTTTTTCTAAATCGTTGACGAATCAACGATTCAAGATCGGGTTCATCGTCAACAACCAACATTTTTTCCGGCATAGTCATTCTCTTTATTTTAATTGTGAAAATATGTCGTTCTTAAGTCTTTCAAAATCGATCGGTTTTGTTAAATATTCTTCCGCGCCGTATTGAATAGCTTTATCGTAGTTATCTTTATCGTCATAAGCGGTTATCATAAAAACTTTCAGGTGAGAATATTTTTCCTTAAGTATCCTGAGAAGTTCAATTCCGTTAATGCCCGGCATATTTATATCCGAAAGAATCAAAACAAGATCGGCGGCTTTAGCAGTATCCAGATATTCAAGCGCGCCTTCACCTGAAAATGTGAAATGAAAATCTATCTGTCCTTCCCTTATTTCTTTTCTAAACCTCTGGCGAAACAAAGGTTCGACGTCATGTTCATCGTCAACCACCATTATTCTTATCATATTGTTCCTTTTATAAATTTTTAGGAATTGTGATGATGAATTCGGCATATTCTCCGGGTTTTGAATTTACTTTCAATTCTCCCTTGTGTTCCTGAACAATTATATCATAACTCAGCGACAAACCCAACCCTGTTCCTTTACCAGTAGGTTTTGTTGTGAAAAACGGATTAAATATTTTATCCAGAATATCTTGTGGAATCCCCTTACCATTATCCCTAATAATTACTTCAACTTTATCTCCGAGATTTTTTGTCGACACCCTCAATACGGGATCAAACGAGTCTCTTCTTTCTTTTTTCTTTTCATGAACGGAATAACAACCATTATTAAAAATATTCAGAAATACACGGCTGATGTTTTGCGGAACAACATTGATTGTTTCAAGAGTAGAGTCATAATCGGTTTCCATCTTTACGTTAAATGTAGAATCCTGAGCGCGGAAACCGTGATAAGCAAGATTTAGGTATTCATTCAGCAAATCGTTAATATTTGTTTTTTGTTTTTCACCGGATTTACCTCGTGAATGAAGCAACATTCCTTTCACAATACTATCGGCTCTTTTGCCGTGATCATTTATTTTTTTCACGTTATGATCGATGTCTCTTAATATCTCATTAATATATTCAACATCTTTCGGGTCAAATTTATCTGAATATCCTTCCAGTTCTTCCGAAAGTTCTTTAGCGAGTTCAATCGATAATTCTGAAAAGTTATTAATAAAATTAAGCGGGTTTTTTATTTCGTGCGCGATGCCCGCTGTTAACTGTCCAAGCGATGCCATTTTTTCTGCTTGTATTAACTGCGTCTGAGCTTCTTTTAGTTCCGTGTTCGCCCGGTTAACTTTTTCATAAGCAAAGGCGTTGTCGAGAGCAATTGCTGTGTTGTTAGCGATGTTGTTAAGTATATCCAGATGATTTTCAGTGTAGGCGTTCTTTTGAAAACTCTGTGCAGATATTACGCCAAGGACTCTTTCATTTACAATAAGCGGGAGATAAATAAGTGAAGAAACATATTTTCCCGCTTTGGGTTTAGAACGACTGGTTATATATTTTGAAAATTCAGTATCAACATCATTTATAAAAATAGGCTTACGGTTATCAACGCACCATACGGCAAACCTGTTTTTATCTGTCGTACTAAAACTAAATTCCTGAAGACGCTCACCGTTTTCAATTGCAAGTTTGCATTCCAGCAATTGTTCTTTTTCATTAAGCACCATAATTGAAAAACTTGTCGCATCCAGAAGACGATTTACATTAGCGTAGACAGTACTGAAAATAGCTTCCATATTTAACGTCGAAGTAATCTCACTACCGATATGACTAAGAGTTTTTACATTTTTCAGAGCTTTGTCGAGCTGCGTATTTTTCTCTTTCAATAACGCAGTCCGGTTTTCAACTTTTTCTTCAAGCGTTTTACTGTATTCTTCAAGTTCATCGTTTGCGTTTTCAAGCTGATGAATAGTTCGCGCGAGTTCGTTCTGCATAACAGCAAAAGAATTAGTCAGTTCCCCGATTTCATCCTGTCCTTTATACTTTGGAAGATCAACATTAAAATTACCTTCTCCGAATTTTTGTGTAGCAAAGGCAAGCTTTCTCAGCGGTCTTGTAATCGAACGGGAAATGAGTATGATAACAACTAATAAAATTATTCCTCCAATTACGGCTAAAATTATCACGACTCTGAAAAGACTATTCAGCGGGCCAAGTAATTCATCAACAGGATAAACAATCCCGAGCGACCAGCCGTTAACATTTACAGGCGCGTAAGAAATCCAACTTAATTTTCCGGTCGCTACATTATGATATTCAACTTCGGCAAAACTTGAACCCCCAACTCTCATGTGCCGTCCGACAGTCCTGAGCTGCGGTGAATTTGTTTCCTCGGCAATACTGAATATTGTTGTGTTCATAATTAATTCAGGTATCGGATGAGTAACGAGACTTCCGTTTCTTGAAATCATAAATGCGTAACCGGTTTCATAGACTTTTATTTTTGAGACGAGTTCCTGCATCCAATCAAGAGACAAATCCGCTGTCAAAACTCCGATAAACACTTTATTGCCATTAATATTTTCATAAAGAGGAACTGAGTATGTTGACATCACAATATTTCCGAGTCCTTCATCATAATATGGTTCGCTCCACATTGGTTGCTGTAACTCTTTGGGAATCATATACCAGTCCAGTACAAGATGATCATTATTCTCTTTATCAAGATATGTGGTTTCAATCTTTCCGTTATTCTTATAAATATACACGGTAGAATATTTTTTCATCGGTCCGTTATAATCAGGTTCGAATGAAATCGCACCCCCGAAAATTTCCTCATTATTCTCAACTGCAAGTCTCAGCATTTCTTCAATTTCATCTGCGGAGTAGTTTTCATTGTCGATAATCTTTGCAAGGTTGTGGGGCACTTTCTGAACGGCTACAAGAATTTTTTCGACTTCGAAAACAGTTGAAAATGTAAGAAGGCGTGAACTCTCCTTGAGATTAGCGTAAATCGTGTCATGTGATACATTATAAATGTAGGCAAGAATAATTGCTGTAATAATAAACACGTTTGAAAAGATGAAGAGAATCATCTTGAAAGATATTCCGCGTTTTGCTATCCAGTTTCTCATTTTGCCTTCCGGATTATGATAGGTTTGTACAATGATTCAAAGGGCGGAATATCATTTATCAGCCATACTTCTTTAAGTTTTTCACAGACAAAGATATAATTCTCTTCGGATAGTTTTTCGAAATTTGTAAAATTCTTTGAAGGGAATATCAAATCTTTCATTCTTGCCAGCATCCATTTTTGATGAGCTTTATTACCAGGTCGCCCGGCTTCTTTCAATTTTTTTATCATGATATCAACAGCTTCTTCAGGATGTTCGAATGCATACCTCCAGCCTTCAAGAGTGGCTTCAATAAATGCGCGGCATACTTCAGGATTATTTCTGTATAGTTCTCCCGAGCAGTAAATTCCGTCCTCAGGAAAATTCAATCCGTAATCGGCAAAAAAGAAAGTGCTCAATTCATCCGGGTCATATCCTGAATTAATTATTGTATGATATTCATTATACCACATGGCTGATGTCAAATC
>CAZEXO010000076.1:0-15638 GCA_964516545.1 uncultured Melioribacteraceae bacterium | reverse complement strand
AAAGTACCGGCGATATTGTATCGGCATTGGTTGTTATGTTTACTTTTCCTATAAACCCTGTAACAACATTATTGTTTGCATCACGCGCTGTGATTCTTATACTAAATGGAGAACCTGCCGACTGAGTCCCAATCAAACTACCCCCTGAAGATTCAACCAAAAAATTATTAACAGCCACTGTCACAATAACATGCGCCGCACGATCCTGATTGCCGGTCGTACTATAAACACCATCAGAGAAATCCAAATAAGCGTTTCTTATAAATAGCGCCTGAAAGGTTAATGCGCCTGCTGCTGATACACCATTGGTAAAAGTAACCACCGCAGAAGTGGATGATCCTTCAATAGTTTCGCCCGGTTGTAACGCATAAACAAACTGAATTGTTTTATTACCTGAATAAGTTGTAACAGTGTTTCCATAAGCGTCACATGCTCTGAGTGTAATTTCATTAGTCTGATTTACAAACATTACAGATTTTTCAGGAGTAGCTTTTAAGTATGCTATCGGTCCGCCATTGACAATGAAAGCATTACTGCTTCCTGTTTCACCCGCACCATTGGTTTTTGTAACTGTAATAATACACGCCTGCGTAGCTTTTGTAATCGT
This sequence comes from uncultured Melioribacteraceae bacterium, assembly GCA_964516545.1. Taxonomy (GTDB): domain Bacteria; phylum Bacteroidota; class Ignavibacteria; order Ignavibacteriales; family Melioribacteraceae; genus JAHISV01. The sequence continues at coordinate 15,031 of CAZEXO010000076.1, read as the reverse complement.
AACCGCAGTAGTTAATACTCCGTTTACAAACGCAGCCGAAAGAGTCGGGGAAATTGATCCTGAATTATCGGAAATATTAACTGTTCCCGTAAAATTACTCACGGCATTATTACTCGCGTCTCTGGCGGTAATTTTAATATTGAAGGCAATACCGGCATTTTGGGTACCTATTACTCCACCCATAACAGATTCAACGAGGAAATTGGTTACCGGACCAAGAGTAGCAGAAATATTAATATTGGCAGCATAACTGACGTTGCCCACCGTGCTAATTAATCCATCAGAAAAATGTATGACTGCCGCTCTAATAACATACCCCTGAAATGTTAAAGCGCCTACTGTAGAGAGACCACTGGTAAAAGTAACAGCAATCGGAGATGTTGTTCCTTCCATTGTTTCCGCACCCTGCAAGCCACTGTAAGAAATAGTTTTAATACCGAAATATGAAGTTGCGATATTTCCATAAGCATCGCGGGCGGATAATGTAATTTCATTAGTCTGACCGACCGCCATAGCCGAAGCAGCCGGAGTTGCCAGCAGATGTGTAGCTGTTCCGGGAGTTACCGTAATTGTCGGCATAGTGGTTGTTACCGCACTGCCATTTATTGTTGCATGAACTGTGGTTGCCGTGCCTGATGTCTGTCCCGTGAAAGTTGCCGTGTAAGTTCCATTCGCGTTGTCGGTAACCGAACTTATTGTTCCGTTACTTGTTCCGCCGGAAACTGAAAAGAGCACCGTAGCTCCCCCGGTATTTATATTTGTGCCAGCGCCGTTTTTTGCCTGCAACGTTAATGTAACTGAAGATCCTGCGACAACTGTTGCAGATGATACTGCAACGGTTGAAGTAGCTGTTGAAATAGTAGAGGTTGTTACCGTTATTGTAGGCAAAGTTGAAGTAACATTTGATCCGTTATATGTGGCATTAATTGTTGTTGCCGTGCCCGCGCCCGTTCCTGTAAACACGGCTGTATAAGAACCGTTATTGTTGTCCGTTACCGCACCGAATGTGCCTGTACTTGTACCGCCCGAACGAGAAAAACCTACCGTGGCTCCGCCTGTTGTAAGGTTATTACCATAAGCATCTTTTGCCTGCAGTGTAACCGTTGAGGTTGAACCAACAGCGATTGAAGCTGAAGAAACACTCACGGATGTTTGAGCAAGATTAACAGTACCTGGAGCTACTGTTAAAGATACGCCCGTACCGCCCGGTGAAGATGAAGTAAGAGTTCCGTCGGTTGCGTTAAGTGTAACAGGTCCTTCAGCTTTATATGCAACTAAAAAGCCGCCTACAGTACTTATTCCATCATCAAAAGTAATTGTAGTAACTGAACCAAGATTTGTCGGCGTACCGCTATTATTGGTTACCGTGGGGATAGTCGCGTTAGGAGAAGCGGCTAATCCGCTGAAGGTAATAATTTTATCTCCGTCGAAAGTAGTTACAACATTTAGAAACTGATCTACAATCGATAATGTCAAGAAATTATTAGCTCCCGCTACAGGAGTAGTGGTAGCGGCGCTGATTCTGTAAGCGCTCGCCGGTCCGACAACTGTTGTAAATCCGGCAGAGGTTCCTGTTAATGAACCGGCGTCAGTTGCTGTTATTGTATGCGTAATCCCGACTGTGTTATTCATAGTAAATGTTGTGGTCGCGAGACCGCTTGCATTCGTAGTTGTTGGTGAAGCGAGAAACCCTCCGCCTAGGCCTGTTTTAGACCAGGTAACACTAAGCCCGGATGTAGACACAGGATTATCGAACTGGTCAGCAAGCTGAGCATTAGCTGAAATTGTGGTTCCTGCATAATATGGTCCTGCTGTTGTTACCAGATATTTTGCAGCCGCACCAGGAACTGTGCTTAAAGTTCCTAAATTTCCTCCGTTCGGTATATCTGAAGTAATACTTCCCGATGTCGGCGCAGTTGTTCCGGTCGGACGCACCTGCATGTCGCTAAAAGTCAGATCGTTAGTATTGCCACTTGACGCTGTCGTAACAGTGATATGTAATTGAGTGGCTGTTGGTGTATAAGTAACTGCAGAAAGCACGAGCCCACCGCCGCCACCAACAGTAACCGTAACATTCTGGGCTGTATTAAATTCCCAACCAGCCGGTAAAGTTATAGTAAATGTTGAAGTAGTAAGCTGACCGGCAGCTGTTTCGGTAATTACCGGTCCTGTTAAAGTTGTCCAGTCTGCACCAGCCGATGAAGAATGCGTATCAAGAGAAATATTTGTTCCGCCGGTAGCGGTTGTTATTGTTTGAGCTATAACATGGTTATTCGAAAAAAAACAAAATGTCATCACAAATAACATTGCCTTAATACATCTTGCAGAGGCATAAATCCAATTATTCATATGAACTCCCAAAATAAATTAGAAAAATTAAAAACAGATTAATCGCCGGTTAACAGTTATTATTCACAGAACAACTCATGGTGCGAAAAATCGAATATGTTTCCTGTTACGTTTCGCGTGTTTTTATTACCACTGAGTTATTTAGACAAATGAATCAACGCCTGATAAATTTTACAGGCAATCCCCATTATGCTTGTTAGTTACGCGCGGGTTGAAACAAAAACATTCAGAATTATTTGCCCGCCACCGTTCATTTCATCCAAAATCATTGCTATTTAAGAATAAACATAATTGAAATGAATGCGGAAATTAAAATAACAAATTTATTTAGAATTTTCCTTATGGCATTATTATTAAAGTAATATAAACTTTTGATAAAATATGAAGATTATTACCGAATTGCACCCGAATTTTTTTCCCCTGTAACTTTAAGGTATAACACCAGCAAAAATCCTGAAATAAGAAGCGAGACAATTACAACAGCCGGAGATAAATCATTCCGGGTGATGAGTTCGGATCCGGCTGGTCCCGGACTGAAATAAAGCAATGCCAGCGCGATAAAATTATTCACGAAATGTGAGATTGAAGAAGGCAGGAGACTTTTACTCCTGTAATAAAAAAATGAAAATAAAACACCGAGAATCGAAAGAGCAACAAGGCTGAGCGGCTGCATATGAAACAGACCGAAAATGATTCCGGTAATTAAAAAACTTTTCCAGCCGAGTGTCCGCTCAAGCGTTCTCTGAAAATAACCCCGGAAAAATATTTCTTCACAGATAGCGGGAGTTACGGCTACGAAAAATATCATGGCAATAAATTCCGAATTGTTTGAAGCTAAAAATATCATCGATCCTATCTCGTTCAATATTTCCGGGACACCAAAAATATCATTAAGAAAATAGGAGAAATAATAGCAGAAAGGTAAAAATGAAATAGTTATCAGCGGAGCCAGAATAATTTCGCTGAACGATACTGCTTTCAGCCGGATGTATGCTCTTACTGATTTTGTGTGCCATCTTTTTACTATCCAGATAACAGGCAGTAACATCAAGACAAACTGTGAAATTACAACTATTACGAGGAATGGTATTTTGAATACGTCAAACGTCTGTCGCAAAACTTCGAGAAAATCACCCGACACTTCGAAATCATAAATCTCTTTATAGATCAGCATGAAAACAGTAGCAATCAGTGACTGCACATTAAAATAAATCGCTCCAATAACAATTAATGCGGTGAACGCGGCGGCAGTGAGACTTCTTTCCTTTTTCTCCCAGCGTCCGTCGTAAATAATTCCGTCTGGTGTGTTTTCGGGAATATTCTCCGTGATGTTTTCATTCTCAGGATTCAATCTGCGGTTCCTCGGTGTTTGTGTTTACAGATGGAATTTCTTCGGTTGTATTTTCTATTTCCTCGTAATCGTGATGTCTGATCTTCAGATCAAGAAACATAACCACCTCAAAGAGAGGAGATATAATCATTTTTAACATTGTTGAGACAACAATAAGAATTCCTAACGAAAAACCCATTGATTCAAAAAGAGGGAGTATTTGATCAGGTTCTATATTGCCACCCGCGCCCTGCATCACCAGCTCGAAATATTTCATTATAAAATCCCACATTAAAACAAACGATAAGGGGGTGGTAATAATCGAGAGCGCAAACTCAAGTGCAAAAGATAAAAGAAGTATTATTCCGAATGTACGCCACCAATGTTTTTTTACCAGACGAGAACTTTCGGTGAATGAAATCATTATTCCTTTTCCTTCACACACGATAGCATAAAAAGCAAAATACCACCTGAAGGAAAGATAGAAAGTTAAGGCGAGTGTGCCGACGACTAATAATACTATCGCTATCACCAGATTAGCAGCGCTGACAACACCCGCTAAAATTGCGAACAAAATAGCGGCAAAAATTATCGCAAATATTATCAGGTACATAAGAAACTGTTGTCCGAGACTCCTCCAGAAAGTTATTGAAAATATCGTCTGCATAGCTCCGGATACTGAAACACGATTATTATCCAATTCACCGTAACCGGTTTTTGCTATTCCTATTTTCGCCATGAAGGAGGCAATTCCGAAAACAAGTAGCGAAAAGAAATAAAGGGAAAAAACGCCAAGAATTTCGAACGCTGCCTTCAGATCTGCTTCCCCGGTTTCATACCCAATGTTTTCTTCAACAAGTTTTATAATTGCCGAAAGGAAAATATCAATGCCATAAGCGAGAAAAATTCCCGCCGGAACTAAAAATATACACACGATAATAATGTTGCGAGACCAGGTTTTCTTAAATAACCGAAAAGTAAGACTGAAGATATCTTCAAGAGCAAAAGGAGTTTTTTTGTCGAACATTTTTGTCCCCGTTAACAATTAGTTCAGGAAAGATGTTTTGAAGATACAAAATAATCTTTATACAGTTGAATGGAAAATTTATAAAATTATTCTTATGCCGGATGTATAAACAGGTGAATTATATAAAGACGGTCAGCACCCGGAATTATAAATCAAATTTATGTATTCATTTGCAGGAAATATTTTTTCATGAACAAAGTGTTTTGTTTATGCTCTGACAGCAGCAATAATATTTGTTATTTCCTGTTTATCAATGAAGTAAAACTTGCCGCTTCCAGTGTGAATTCTACTTTCCCGTTTTTAACAGACAAACTTTTTTGCTTATCCATGCCAGATTTATTTGTTGTAACATAAATCTCAAACTCCTTCACGTTTTCAGGAATGCCTGAGATAGTAACGCCGCGTGTTCCGCCATTATTAACAAGGTGCATACTGTAAACGCCGTTTAAAATATCGCCGTAAGCCACACTGCTTATTTTTTTTGCATCACCGGTGAGAGGAAGATGGAACGATCCCTGAGGCGTAAGTGCAAGCTGTTTGAGATTCCAGAATCTCTGAGTTGGGCGCATCTCTCCTTTGGTTCCGTAAATTCCGCCGCCGGTCAGAATTGAATAATCGGATGTTAACTGCCATTGCAAAATCGATTGCGCCTGGCAGATGTTTAATGTACGAACATAGAGATCAATTTCGTTGAGCGAGTAAGATGATTCCAGGAAAACATCAGGATAACCGTGCGCCTGAGCGTCAGTGCTTCCTTCACCAACAAGCAAAGGAACATTAAGTTCGCGAGCAATATCTGCCCATATTTGTAAAGTCCAGTTATCGCATCCCCGCCAGGAATGAAATGAAACCGCGCCGATATATTTATGCGTTTCCGGGTCATTCACAGCCGGAGTGACAAATTCATAAGTTGTTGCATCAGCGTTATCGCCGAGCAATAATTTTGTTGTTAATCCCTGCTCTTGAAAATAAGTTCCGAGTTCTTTAATTAATCTTACATGTTCTTCGGGTGACTGGCGAACATTAATTCCGAGATCCGATTCATTGAAAGAAAACATAACAGCTTCAACGCCGTATTTTTCTTTCAGGAAAACAAAATAAGAACCGATAGATTTAATAATACTTTTCATTTTTATGGGATTGAGAGGATTACCGAACGGATCATTCGGTCCGCGACGATGGAAGGGATCACCGATAACAGCCCATGCCGGCGGAAACCACGCGCTTACGATAACAGGCATTTTTTCCTTTGCCATTTTCTGAGCCATCAGCATTGCCTGTTCAACAGATTCGTCAAGCTGCCCGTTACGCGCAGCCTCAAGAGGATCGATATTTTCATCACGGTGCCAGTTACGCCAGGGCAGTTCAACACGCGCCCATGTTACCTTCAGGTTTTGCAGGCAATAGTCAATTACCTTAGGATCAAGCTCGGGATTCTGAAGACGAAAATTTCCGCCGATGCCATCATAAAGACGTCCGGGTTTAGAGGAATCAAGAACCAGTTCGACGGGCGTTGTATCAATTTTCCCGGATGTGATGAGCGAAAAACTTTTAGTAGTCTTCTGACCTGCAGCAGCATCGCCTGACATCAGAGAAAAATATATAACAGTGTTTGCCGTACCTATCCAGGGATTTCCCTCACGGATTATCACATCTGTTTTTTCATTACACATCAACTTAATTTTTTTATCAGGTGTTGAAATAGAAATTCCTTTTGCCGGAACAGGTTCTACCTTAAAACGTTTTACCCACCAGGGTTCATTTTCATTACCGGTTTCTTTTTGCGGCGAAGTATCTTTATCGATAAGATCAATCACTGCTTCCTGATATTCAAACTTCGGCAGTTCGATAGAAAAATAAACTCCCGCCATGGTTATGTTTGAATCGGCTGTGAGTTCAATATCTATTTTTACTTCACCCGGTGATAAATCTTCCACCACTTCCCGAAATGAAATATTTTCAAGCATGGAATTAATGATTGCTTTATTACCTTCACGCTTAAAATCAGGACGCTGTTTCTCATGAGCTGTCTGCGCGTAACTCATCCAGCCCGGATTTACAACCCGGATACTTGTTTCAAAATCAATGAGCGCTCCGCCAATTCTCATTCCATTGATATTTCCCCAGGCCATAATTTCCGATTGGGCCAGTGAATCGGAAAAAATTCCCCACGAAAGCAGCATTACTACAGTGAGGCAAAAATATTTGCTTAACGGGATCTTGCGCATGGTGTTTTCCTCTAATTTCATAATGACGATAATAATATAAAAAAGTATTCTGACTTGATGTAAATATTTATAAAAGAGTTGTACTTTATGCATCAATTGGTTGGTGACATAATTAACTTAAAGAAAACCTTCAGCGCGCCCATTAAATGTATCAGTTTGTCTGCTCGTGAGAGGTAGAATGAAGTAAGTAAAAGTCACTGTTTATCCAGCCATTCAAAAGCTTCTTCATAATCAGAAAACACTTTTGAAACAACACCTTTTTGGGTATTATAATTTAGATACTCAATCATGCTTGATTTACCGATAAATGCTTCGGGTAATAAAACCGCCCAAAATTTCCAGCCGGCAGCAACAGCAGCAGGGGTCCACTTATTAATACCATAGAGAACATCTTCCGGCGATAAGGTGGGATTCAGTCTGTCATCCGAAAGCCATTTATGAGCATTGCGCTCTTTTAGTAATTTGACTCCTGCATAAAGATAATCGTGAAGTGTTGTACCGCAAACAAGTTCATGGAATTTGTGGTGAACTATTTTTTTTTCAGGATAATACCACATACTGAAATTTTTATTATCAATTATTGTTTCAATATTCATACAATAATTCCTTTTGAAAAATTATTCCGCATTACCCCGTATCGGAATAAATAATAAACTTGTAAGTACAATTCGAAAACAATACAAAAGTTGGAATAGTGCAATTAATTTAAAACATAGTAAATAAGGAAGATCTTCCGGTTAAATAAGACTGAAAAAGCCTGCTTTTTTGAACAGAAAACAAAAAGTAGTCGGAAACCAAAAAACTAACCACAGGAAGATATAGGAAAAATTCTTCAGGTTAGTTCAAGAACAGTAAGAGAAAATATCCGGGAACAACAGAAAGATGAAAATCTGGTTCATACCCGTGGGCATGAACACGATATTGGCAGAGTGATATCCGTAAGATTGAAGGTTTTCACCGGACAATTAGCGAAGAATGATTACGTATTAAATCTCCCGTAACTTTTGAAGAATATCAAATATTTATTGAAGATTATGTTAATTTCTACAATACTCAACATCTTCATGCTGCTCTTTGTTATCTTACTCCCGAAGATTATTTACTGGGCAGAGGAGAAGATAAATTAAATTTCAGGGAAACCAAACTTTTGAAGGCTGAACAGAGTAGAATTATTTATTGGAGTAATATCAAAGATGCTGCATAAATATTTTTTACCCGAAAGTATCTTTTCCCTTGATGCATTAAACTGTTTCGCTTCGCAGCACTTAGCTAATTCTTTACTTTAACCATTTACACAAAACTTTTTACTCTACCTTTAACAGAATTAACACCGAAAGATTTCTTTATTGATTTCTCTTCAAATTTATTGAAGTACCATTTATGGGTTTATAAGCTCTGATGCTTTAGTGAAATTAACGTGTATCTCTCTTAACTAACTTATAACCATTTTTTTACTTGAGAAATATCATCGCAGGATAAATATTTTGTATTTGATCGCTAAATATTGCGACATCTATTTGTTGTTATTTTGCGCTGGCAATTTGTTATATTTGACTTCGATTTTAAAATATCTATAATTCCGCGGTAAAACATGAAACAATAGAGGATGACTGTGGCGAATCAAGAAAAACACGACCTGTTAAATACTCCTCTTTTTAAGACAAATCTGTTTATTCCGAATTATAAAAATATTGAATACCGGAATTGGCGAATTACGCGCATGGGATTAGGATTTGACCATGGATATTTCAGCGATGTATGGGCCGTGGAAAACATGCCAATACTTGCCCGGCGAAATGAACAGAATAATAATGTCTGGGAAACATGGATGTCGATTTGCCCGCATGAAATTGAGAGTCAGGAATTATGCTGCAAATATGCCTTCGGAACAACAGTAATTATGGGGCTCGGAATGGGCTGGATTGCAATTAATACGGCAATGAAAAAAGAAGTTGAAAAAGTAGTTGTCATTGAACTTGATCCTGAAGTAATAGATCTGTTCAACCACTCGGGAGCTGCTGAACAATTACCAAAAGAAGTGACTGACAAAATAGAAATTATCTGCGCTGATGCGAAAGAGTGGCATTATGAAAACGGTCAGACGGATTTTCTTTACATCGACATCTGGAAAAAACTTGTTGAACCGCAAACATGGGATGATGTTGCCATTATGCAGTTGCATCTTAATTCAAAACAAATTTATTTCTGGGGACAGGAATTGTGTCTTTACACACAGATGAAAAACGCCGAATTCACCGACGAAGAAATAACAAATGAGTCATTAAGATTTTTATCCGACAATACTCTCGGGCTACCGCTATTGATTCCCGAAGACATTAATTACGCTGAACTTGTAAAAAAAGCTGTAGCTCAGAGAATCAAAAGACGACTTCCTCTGCAAAGATAAACTATTCACCTGTTATTCATACTTCATGGCATCTACAGGATTTGACAGAGCCGCTTTAGCTACATGATAACTTATCGTTACAACAGCCAACATCATTGAAATAGCTCCGGCAATAATAAACGGTGCATAATCTATCTTGATATGATAAGCAAAATCCAGAAGCCATTTTTCCATCAGAGAAAAAGAAAGAGGCCAGGCAATAACATTTGCTATCACAATCCACTTAATGAATCTGAGTCCGAGAATTCTAAGTACTGTAATCACGGATGCACCCAGTATTTTCCTGATTCCGATTTCTTTCTTCTTTTGTTCCGTCATAAACGATACAAGTCCGAGAATCCCCAGGCAGCTAATAAAAATGGCGAAGCCCGCGAACAATGTTACCAATTGCCCTATTCGTTCTTCATTTCCGTAGAATTTCCTAAATTCTCTGTCCATTAAATATCCTTCAAAGGGATAACCGGAAGTAAATTCACTGAATATTTTTTCTATCTTTTTAAACCCTTCGGTATTTTTACCGGACACAAATTTAACGGAACAAAATCTTCCTTCCTCATCGCTCGACAGCATCAACAAAGGATCGATGGCTGTTTTTAAGGAGCCATAATTAAAGTCATTAACAATCCCTATCACTGTGTAAATATGATCATCGTCAAGTTTTATTGTTTTCCCCAAAGCATTTTGCCATCCGATTCTTTCAAGCGCCGATTTGTTAATTAAGCACTTGTCGGTTTTATCTGATTCATATTGTTCATTAAAAAATCTTCCATCAATCAGTTTCAGTCCGTATGTTTCCTTAAAATTGTGATCCACATGAAGCATTTGCATATCGGTATCTTTGGTTTTTCCCTCAGGTGAAAAATTCATTGTTCTCACTCTGCCGCTGGCCGGAGTACCAGAAGAAATTGAAACGGATTCAACCTCGGGCAAAGCGCTAATGCTGTTGCTGAATGCACGGACATTGTTTCTAATTGTCTCATCAAAGAGAGGTACTACCCCGATTTTATCGCTGTCAAATCCTAAGTCACGATTTATCAAATAGTCAATCTGGTTATAAATTATTATCGTTCCAAGAATCAGAAAGACTGAGATTGTGAATTGTGCGACCACAAGAATTTCCCGAAACCAACTTTTGTTTTTTCCTCCATCATTATTACCTTTTAGTCCGGTTACCGGTAAAAACCGCGACATAATAAAAGCCGGGTAAGCTCCGGCGATAAGACTTGTTAAAACAAAAATCGTCAGCAGCACAATTATTCCCGGTTTATCAAACAACATGGCAAACTCAATATTACTCCTGAACGTTGAGTTCATTTCAGGAATTGCTGCGTAAACAAGGATAAAAGCCAGTACGAAAGAAATAAAAACATAAATAACAGCCTCGCTAAGAAATTGAAAAATGAGCTGCGATTTACCTGCGCCAATTGTTTTTCTTACACCCACTTCACGACTTCGGCGTGTTGCCCTCGCTGTAGAAAGGTTAATAAAATTAATGCATGCAACCAGCAAAATAAAAAAAGCGATTATACCGAATATATATAAATAGGTAACTGAAATGGTTTTAACATCATCGAACATTAAACTCGAGAAATGAACATCTTTTAACTTTTGGAGACTCATCCCGTAAAACTCAGCTTCTCCAGCTGGCATATATTTCTGTATAATCTTTTGAAATTTTTTTTCAACATCGGCAGGATTTGTTTTCTCCGACAATAAAACATACGTGTAATCATTGCTCAGGTGAGACCATTCTGTTAATCGGGCTAATCCTTCTTTTTGCAAAGTTAAAATCGACGCCAGAACATCCGCCCTAAAATGTATATTAGGCGGTGGATTTTTGATAACACCCGATACAACAAAATTTTCCTTATTATCAAGAACAAGAGTTTGTCCGACTGCAGGTTCGTCTCCGAAATATCTTTTTGCCCTGTCTTCAGAAAGCACGATTTTATTAGGTTCATCAAATAAATGTATTCTGTCACCTGAAATAAGTTCAAAAGAAAACACATTCAACATATCTTCATCGACAAAGTACATGTTTTCAACAAACACTTTATCGTCTTTTCTAATCAGTCTTACAGTCGAGCTCAGTCTTGTTACCGCTTCCAGTTCGGGAATCTCATCTTTAATTGCCGGAGCGAAGGGAAGCATTACAGGGGCGATATGTAAAATCTGTCCCTCATTATTTCCTTTTATATAAACGCGATAGAGCCTTTCGCTATTCGCGAAATAATCATCATAACTCAATTCATTTTTAATAAATGCTACAAGAATAATCATACAGGCCAATCCAACAGACAGCCCGACAATATTTATAAATGAGTAACCTTTATTTCGTATTAATTGACGACGGGCGATTTTGAAATAGCTTGTTATCATGGAAGGAAGGAAAGGATGCTCTTTCCACGGCGGACGTTTATTTGAATCTGTAGAAGAAGAATAGTATTCGCCGCTTATATCTTCAACATTTCCCACTTTTTCTTTAGCATAATTAAATGCTTCTTCTTCACTTACACCGTCATTAAGTTTTTTATCGATTATTTCCCGAAGATGACTTTCCAGCTCGTCGCAGTAACCGTCCTCCATCGATTGGTATTTATGAAAGGATTTTTTCCAATTCTTAATTTCATTTTCGAGATTAAACATCTCTCCCCCAATAATAAACTGGTTGTTTTTTAGTTTTCAAATGCCGGTAGTGTACCGCAAAGCTCAGCAAAAATATTGTGGACATTAACCCATTGTTCCATCTCCTGATTTAATTCCTGTTTGCCGAGCGTGGTTAGTTTATAGTATTTTCTTTGTCTTCCTTCGGATGATATTTTCCACGAAGTTGAAACAAAGCCCTCTTTTTCAAGCCTGTGAAGAACAGGATAAAGCATACCATCCGCCCATTCAAGATTACCTCCTGAAAGTTCTTTTACCCTCTGAATAATCTGGTAACCGTAATTTTCGCCTTCCTTTAGAATTGCTAAAATCATCGGTTTTGTTGAAGCTGCCACTAATGCTTTAGATATCATTTTTTCTCTCTATGTTTACCTTGTATCCCTATATACCTTGTATTGCTATGTATACGACGCAAAAGTATTATGATTTGTTCAATTTTGCAATGTTTTTAATGAAGGAAATTCCCCTCGATCAACGAGGGGAGTTGATAATAGCTATCTATACTTCTTTATATTCCCAATTGCTCATATTCATTTCCATTTTAATATTTGTACGTTTGTATTCCGAGACATGAATATGAGTCATTGGTACGTTTATAAAACCTATCTTGTTATACATATTTACGGCGGCGACAAGTTTTGTATTGCTCTCCAGAAAGACCGTTTCAATTTTTATTTTTTTTGCTTTATTGAGAGCTGCCAGCATGAGTTTTTTCCCAATCTGTTTACCCTGACATTTTTCAGTTACAGCCATTTTTGTTAATTCATAAATACCTTCTTTATACTTCATCAACGCGACAGTTCCGACAATTTCATTATTATACTTTGCAAGAAAAATATAACCGCCTTTGTTTATTATTTCTTTTTGAGGATGGTCAAGAACTCTTCTGTCAATGTCCTCTAATTCAAAATATTTCGTAAGCCACTCATAATTCAGTTCCGCGAAATCCTTTGCATACTTCGGTTCGAAATCTATTATTTCCGCTTCGCCTAACTGACGCGTTTTAATCTTCTCAATTGCTCTTGCTGATACGCTTTTTTTCGAGGTCGTGTTTTCAAATTGCAATATAGCTCCAAGAAGATCGAATGAGGATTCGTGAATTATTTCGCTCACTGTTTCCTGAATTACATTCCAGGTCTCATCCATTTTTTCAGCCAGCAACCTTCCCTTTTCAGTCAATTTAACAAGTCGTTTTCGTTCGTCATTTTTATCCTTTTCCTCAGCAATCAGTTTTTCCTTTAACAGAGCTTTACAAATTTGATTTACCGCGGCATGTGAAATTGAAAGCTTCCGGGCTATCTCAGTGATTGATAATGTTGATTCCTGATGTAAGGCATAAAATACCGTAAACCAGCTTGATTCAAATCTGAAGCCGGCATAACTATAAATTTTGTTTACATCGCGTAATAATTCCGTACTTAAGCGTTTCATGCGACTTCCGAGAGCAAGCGCTCCTAATTCGGCGATTAAGTCCATTCCAATACTCCGACATATATTATGTAATTTGTTACGTAACTATAACCACAAAATGATAAACAATCAAGCGCAATTCTGCGCCTGATTATTTTTTATTCATATTTAATAATATCTGCAGGATTAGATAACGCAGCTTTTAACGAATGGTATGCAACCGTCAGAAGTGAAATTAAAAGAATAAATACGGCCGGACCAATAAAGTAAATTGCAGACAGGTCGATTTTGTAGGCGTAATCGGTAAGAAAATCGTTCATTATAAAATATCCTGCCGGAACAGCTATAACATTTGATAATATTATCAATCCAACAAATGAAAAAGACAATTTACGGACTACTCCAAAAACTGATGAACCGAGAACCTTCCTGATTCCTATTTCTTTCTTCTTTCTCTCTGCCATATAGGCTGATAATCCCAAAAGTCCTAAACTCGATATTATAAGTGCAAGTATAGTTGTATAATTTATCAGCTTTCTTGATGCGTCGAATACTTCGTTCTCAGGATATTTATAACTGTCTAAATATTGTAAGTCAACCGGATATTCATTTATATGTTTTGAAAGTATTGTCGTTATATCCTTAAGACTTGCCGAAACTGCTCCATCAAGTAATTTCGATGTTCTTATTTTCACAAAAACATATTTGGTATTCTCTTCATTAAGAAGAAAAACAAGAGGTTGTATGCTGTTTTGAAAAGAGGTGTGGTGAAAATTTTTTATTACTCCAATCACCGTATAAAAATTTCCTTCAAAATAAAACTGTTTCCCAGCGTAAGGACCTTCTCCCAATCTTTTTGCGGACTCTTCATTTATAACAACGGAATTTATTTTGTCGGATTCATAATCACGGGAGAAAAATCTTCCTTCTGTGAGTTTTAGATTAAATGTTTTCAGATAATCATAATCAACATTTGTGGGGCAGGAATAACTCACATATCCATCTTTCAATCCCCATTCACTGAAGAATCCTCCGTTAATTTCAACCGGCAGATGTGTTGAAGATGTCACAGAAACAATATGAGGATCCTGCTTCAATTCGTTTGTTATTACGTTTACTTTGTTTGTCGATGCGTCGTCAATCTTAAAATAATAGACGTTTTCCTTCGTGTATCCGACATTAGAATTAATCATATAATAAAACTGAGAGGTGATTACCGCAGAGCAAATAAAAAAGACTGTAGTAAATGAATATTGCAGCACAACCAGCACTTGTCTGATGTTTATTTTACGACCTTTAATGGACAATTTATTTTTTATAATATTAACCGGATTGAAAGATGAAATAACATACGCCGGATATAATCCGGAAAGCAAACCGGTTAAAACAGAAATAAAAAGAAAAGCAATTATTATCTCAGAACTTACCTGCGACCACTTCAGATGTTTCTGCGTTATTTCATTTAGCATTGGTAAAGCAAGTCCCACGAGAAACATCCCAATAGCATATGACAAGACTGACAGAAGAATACTCTCGCTCAATAATTGCGAAAGCAATTGCCCTTTTAACGCTCCTGAGACTTTTCTGATACCAATTTCTTTCAATCTGGTTGTGGA
>CAZEXO010000075.1:13705-15676 GCA_964516545.1 uncultured Melioribacteraceae bacterium | reverse complement strand
ATGTCTTGCTGCATAAGTAGCGCTCCGATCAACCTTGGAAGGATCTTTACCCGAAAAAGCACCGCCGCCGTGTGGAGCCCATCCGCCATATGTATCAACGATTATTTTACGTCCGGTTAATCCGCTGTCACCGTGAGGACCGCCGATTTCAAAACGACCGGTGGGATTAACATAATACTTTGTTTTTTTATCAAGCAATTTTTCCGGTATTATTTGTTTGATTACATTTTCAATTACATCCTGACGGATAGTATTCTGTTTAACATAGCCATCATGCTGAGTAGAGATGACAACAGTATCAACACGCATTGGATTATGTTTATCATCATATTCAACAGTTACCTGAGATTTAGAATCAGGTCTTAAGTAAGGCATAAGATCATTTTTCTTTTTGCGAATATCCGCTAGTTTCTTGACGAGTTTGTGGGCATACATAATGGGCATTGGCATGTATTCATTAGTTTGACGACAAGCATACCCAAACATTAATCCCTGATCACCGGCTCCGCCTTTATCAACACCCATGGCAATATCAGGCGATTGAGAATGAATAGCATTCAGCACGCCGCAGGAATGAGCGTCAAATTTATATTCTGCTTTATTATATCCGATATCATCAATTGTTTTTCTAACAACACCTTCAACATCAACATAGGCATTTGTTGTTACTTCACCTCCAACAACCACCAATCCGGTTGTTACAAAAGTTTCGCAGGCTACTCTCGCGTTTGGATCCTTTGCAAATATCGCGTCCAAAACACCATCCGATATAGCATCGCATACTTTATCCGGATGACCTTCAGAGACAGATTCAGAAGTAAATAAATATGGCATTTAGACTCCTCATATCTTTTATATAAAATTCAATTAATTTTCGTGTTATTAAATATGCTTTACATTGATTTTTTGTAAATTAACGCGCTAAGTTAAACAATCTCATGAGTATTATCAATATTCAATGTGTTTTCATCGTTATAACTATTTGATGATTAGCAGGAGTTGTTGAACATGAAAATCAGTAACAGAATAACATCTCTTCTGAACATAAAATATCCCGTGATACAAGGAGGCATGGTCTGGGTATCAGGCTGGAAACTTGTTTCATCAGTATCAAACTGCGGCGGACTTGGTTTAATAGGCGCCGGATCAATGAAACCGGAGCTTTTGGATGAACATATTAAAAAGTGTAAAATGGCAACTGATAAACCTTTCGGTGTAAATTTACCTTTGTTAAGACGCGATATTAATGATCTCATAGATATTATTCTTTCCAATGATATAAAAATTGTTTTTACATCAGCGGGACATCCGGGTAAGTACATCAATAAAATAAAAACCAACGATAGAATAGTTATTCATGTTGTAAGTAATACAAAACAGGCGCTCAAGGCAGAAATCGCGGGTTGTGATGCTATCGTCGGCGAAGGAGTTGAAGCAGGAGGTCATAACGGAATTGATGAAATCACAACTCTAACACTAATTCCTCAACTTGTAAATTCAGTGAAGATACCTGTAATAGCCGCCGGCGGAATTGTGAGTGGCCGGGGAATATTTGCCGCGATGTCTTTAGGCGCCGAAGGAGTTCAGATAGGCACACGTTTCGCTGCATCTACTGAATCCTCTGCTCATGATAATTACAAAAAGAAAATTATCGAATGCGGAGATACCGATACGATGCTGATATTTAAAAAAATCGGAATGGCGAGAATAATAAAAAATCAGTTCGGAACAAGAGTGAAAGAAGCTGAGGAAGCGGGTGCTGATTCTGACAGGCTGAAACTTCTTCTTGATAATAAACGAGAAATGAATGGGATTTTCAACGGCGATATAAATGAAGGTATGCTCGAAGCCGGACAGGCATCAGGACAAATAAATCAGATTTTACCGGTCGACAGTATTTTTCAAAAACTACTAAATGAATTTGATGAAACGCGGGAACGAATGTCGCACTTTTAAGTTACTCATTATAGC
>CAZEXO010000075.1:0-13629 GCA_964516545.1 uncultured Melioribacteraceae bacterium | reverse complement strand
AATTGTTTGTATTTAATAATTTACTTCAGCTTTAATAAGAAATGATAGTTTTATAAATAAATCATCCAGCCCGAAAGATTACATCAGGGAAGGAGTTATGAATTGAACAAGTCCGAAAAAAAATCCTTAGTTTATTCTTACAAATTCAGATTTAAGGATAAGAGCGAAAAAGTCTTTTCAGTAGAGATTGATCCCGAATCATTAATAATCATCAGAAAAACAAATGAGATATTTCCTGAATGGACTAGTCTGGAAAATTTCCAATGTGATTTTTGCCCAATTGATAAAACATCAAACACTCACTGCCCGGTTGCTCTGAATCTTATCGACATAATAAAATTTTTTAGCGATACAGCTTCTTACGAAGAAGTTGAATTAGAAGTGACTACCACGGAAAGAATTTATAAAAAGCAAACATCAGTACAAATCGGAGTTGGCGGAATACTCGGGCTGCTAATGCCCACAAGCGGCTGCCCTATATTAGGAAAACTTAAACCGCTCGCAAGGTTTCATCTCCCCTTCTCCACTTTGCAGGAAACCGAATTCAGAGTTTATTCAATGTACCTGCTGGCTCAATACGTAAAAACACGAAACGGACAGGAAGCCGACTGGGAAATGAAAGGATTGAAGAAACTCTATGAGGATATCCAAAAAATTAACGTGAATATTGCTCAAAAAATTGCTGATCTCGAATCGAAAGATGCAAGTATTAATGCAGTTGTTGTGCTCAATAACTTTGCCGATATAATCACCTTTAACCTGGATGAAGATGATCTGAGCGATATTGACGCGTTATTCAAAAACTACATTGAATGAAATGAACAAGTTCAATCTGTCGCTCATCTTACATTTCTAAGAATAATTCAGTAATATTCAGGGCTTATTTTCGTAAGTCTTTGGCTTTTAATATTTATCCGGGAAAATTTATTCAAGAGTGAAAAGTCCGATCAAAATAGTAGTGCTCGGTTCAACAGGATCCATCGGGTTGAATACTATTAATGTCATCAAACATTTGGGAACCAGGTATAGAATTACAGTCTTAACAACAAACCGAAATATTGATTTACTTGAAAAACAAATCCATGAGCTTAATCCCGAATCTGCAGTTGTTATCGATGAAGAAAGAGCCTCAATTTTGAAAAGCAGGATTGCCGGAAAGTGTAATATTCTAAGCGGTAAAAAAGGACTTATTGAAGTTACACGAAACACTGACTATGACATTCTTGTTTCAGCTCTGGTAGGATTTGCAGGTCTCGCGCCTACCCTTGAAGGAATTAAAAAAAGTAAAAGAATCGCTCTCGCTAATAAGGAAACCCTTGTTGTTGCAGGGGAACTGGTAATAAATGCTTCAAAAAAATATAACTCGGAAATTATCCCCATTGACTCTGAGCATAGCGCGATTTTTCAGTGTCTCGTTGGTGAAAAAAAGGATACTATTAATAAATTAATCCTTACTGCATCGGGAGGACCATTTTATAATAAAAGTTATGAAGAACTAAAAAACGTAACTGTGAGTGAAGCATTAAATCATCCCAACTGGATAATGGGAAATAAAATAACTATTGACAGCGCATCTATGATGAATAAAGGACTTGAAGTTATCGAAGCCTGCTGGCTGTTTGATTTGCCGAAAGAAAAAATCGAAGTGCTTATTCATCCTCAATCAATAATTCATTCAATGGTTGAGTTTAGCGATGGATCAATTAAAGCCCAGATGAGTATCCCTGATATGAAACTTCCCATACAATATTCTCTTACATTTCCGAACCGGATCAAAAATAATTTTGTTACGACTAATCTGGCGAAAATTCGCGAATTAACGTTCTTTGAACCTGACAGAAATAAATTTCAGTGCCTTGATCTTGCCTATAATGTTATGAACACGGGCGGAACAGCGCCCTGCATTCTGAATGCGGCAAATGAAATTGCCGTTCAAAAATTTCTTGATGGTTTATTACGATTTACTCAAATTCCTGATGTTCTGAAATTTGCCCTGGATAAGATTGAAAGTAAAAATAATCCTGATATTGAAACTATTTATGAATTTGATCGTATGACAAGGGAATTAGTGAATAAAAATTACAATTAAGGAGACTCTTTTTTAATGGATTACATTATTTATTTTATTATTACTATCGGTATTCTTGTTTTCGTTCATGAATTCGGACACTTCGCCGCCGCTAAATTAAGTAGAATGCGTACTGATATTTTTGCCATCGGATTCGGTAAAAGGTTATTCGGATGGAATAAAATTAACGGACTCACTTTCGGCGACTTGCCTAAAGATTTCGATGGACAGGGTAACACTGATTACAGAGTTTGTCTTCTTCCGCTGGGAGGTTATGTCAAAATTGCCGGTATGGTTGATGAAAGTTTTGATACCGAATTCGCAAATAAAGAACCGCAGCCTTATGAATTCAGATCTAAACCCACCATCCTAAAATTATTCGTTATCACCGCGGGCGTGTTAATGAATTTGTTGCTGGCTGTTGCGGTTTTTTGGTACATGAATTTCACGCGCGGCGAACAGGTTATAAAAACAACTCAGATTGGTTACGTTGAAGAAAAATCTGTCGCTCAGCAAGCGGGATTTAAAACCGATGACATTATAAATTCTATTAATAATGTTAAGACAAACCACTGGCAGGATGTGGTTGATAATATCCTTTTGGAAAATTTAGGAAAAGAACTTAAAGTAAAAATTACGCGAAACGGTTTTGATACAACTCTCACTATCGCTTCAAAATTAATTACAGAAGGATTGGATGATAAATTCTTTCTGAGTTACGCGTTCACTCGTCCTTTTATATCCACGGTTTTTGAAAACAGCCCCGCTGAAAAAGCAGGTGTTACTGCCGGTGATTTGTTTTTATCCCTGAATAACCAGGACATCACTTCTGATCAACAGGTTATAGGTATTGTTTCGTCAAATAAAAATGTGGAAATGCCTTTGATCATTCTGCGTGATACCGATACGATTCGAACAACCGTAACTCCAAGCAGCGAGGGATTGATTGGGATTAGTCTGAGCACCGCTTACATAGGTCCGTTCGATTCCCGTCCTTATGGATTTGGCGAATCACTGATTAAAAGTATTACCGATATCGGAACATATACTCAGGCTACTCTGGCAATGTTTAAAAATGTGATCGTCGGTGATATTGCTTTCAACCAGGTTTTCGGAGGACCGATTAAAATTGCTCAGTTCGCCGCTAAATCAGCCGACTCAGGAATTTTTGCGTTCATGTATTTTCTGGCTATGCTGAGTTTGAGTTTGGCAATTATTAACATACTTCCTTTCCCGGTACTTGACGGAGGACATTTCGTTATTATTCTTCTCGAAGGGGTAATAAGAAAAGAATTACCTATTAAAATTAAAATAGCTATTCAGAACGCGGGATTTATCGTATTGCTGCTTTTAATGGCATTTATTATTTATAACGACATAATAAGTTTATAATCTCCGATGAGGCTGTTAAAAATAACAGCCTCACTCTTTGAAATCATTTCCCGGAAGTTTCTTTCCGCGCTTCATAATAATTAACAGAGGGATTTTAATGTACACTTTACGACAAAGTACGGTTGTCGCCGTATTGTTTTATCTAACCTTCTCCGTGAATATTTTTGCTCAGGATATTCCTGAATATGAACTTGAAAAAGTTATCGTTACCGCCGGGCGAACTCCTCAGAATCTTTCGGAGTCATCAAAGAATATCACGATACTTGAAAAAGAGGAGATTGAAAAATTACCAGTTGTTTCGATCCAGAATCTGCTGCAATATGTTTCCGGAGTTGACCTGAGACAGCGTGGTGTAAACGGAACTCAGGCTGATGCCGGAATTCGTGGCGGAACATTCGAACAGACATTAATTATGATCGATGGGGTGAAAATGAGTGATCCTCAGACCGGTCATCATAATCTTAATCTGCCTGTTTCGCTTGATCAAATCGAACGTGTGGAAATAATCAAAGGACAGGGTTCGAAAATTTTCGGACCAAACGCGTTCAGCGGCGCTATTAATTTTATCACAAAAAAAACTCGCGACAACCGAATTGATTTCAGTCTTTCCGGAGGGTCTTACAATTCATTTGAGATTTCCGCTCATGGCGCATATTCTATAAATAAATTTTCCGGTAATCTTACAATTACAAAACAGAAAGCTGACGGATATATAACAAATACAAACTATGATCTTAAAAATATTTCCTACAATTCACTTTATTCCTTCTCAGGCGGAGTGATTAATTTTCTTGCAGGATATTCCGATCAGAAATTCGGGGCTAATAGTTTTTATTCATTAAAATATCCGAATCAGTGGGAAGCCGTAAAAACGAAAATTATTTCGCTCAGCGGTGAATTCGGAAATGATATAGTGTCAATCTCCCCAAAATTTTCCTGGCGTAATAAACAAGATGAATTTTTGCTGGATCACACCAACCCGAATTTCTACCGGAACATACACGAAACAAACTCATATGGATTTGAAATGCAGCTTTCAGTAAAAACTGAATTAGGAACATTCTCCTTTGGAGGTGAACTTACAAAAGATAATATTATCAGCAAAAATCTTGGCGATAATAGAAGAGAAAACAAAGGTCTCTTTTTCGAATATCTGTTTTCACCGATACAAAAATTAAAAATTAGTTCTGGCGCTTATCTGTTCAGCTATTCAGGCATGGGATGGAAATTATGGCCGGGTATAGATGCGGCTTTTCAAGCCTCGGAAAATGTGAAATTGTTCGCTTCATTCGGTAAAAGTTTCAGGATTCCGAGTTATACGGAACTTTATTACTCCGACCCGGTTACTGTAGGAAATGCAAATCTTGAAAGCGAAGAGACAGTCAATTATGAAACCGGTATTTCTTTTATTAATCATCTTGTCAAAATTGAGGCGAATATATTTCACAAAAAAGGTAAGAACATCATTGACTGGATAAAGACAAGTAATGAAGACGTATGGCATGCTGAAAATATCACTGAGATTAACACAAGCGGAATTGAACTATCTCTTAAATTATCCCCGGGTGAGTTATTAAGTACCAAATTCCTGAAAACATTATCAATCGATTATACATATCTTGATTCCGATAAAAGCTCACGGGATTATAATTCAAGATATCTTCTCGATCATCTGCGCCATCAGCTTATCACGCGGTTAGAAATAGTTTATTTTGATTTTGTTAATCATTCCATTCAATTCAGATATGAAGACAGAAATGAATTTGGAAAACATTTTCTCACCGACACTCAACTAAGCAAGAATGTATTCAGGGGTCGTCTTTTTATAAATGTCACAAATGTTTTTGATCTTGAATATCACGATATCAGCGGAGTGGTATTGCCCGGACGCTGGATTACAGCAGGGTATAAAATCAATTTGCTTGAGTTATAAAAATCCCGTCTGCTCATAAGTCTTAATCAAATTCACTATTGAACAAACGGGATAGTCAGATTTATTTTACACACAACAGGAAAAATTTCTATTGCAGTTTGAAAACAATAGGAATTCCGACTCTTACTTTCACAGCCTTTCCTCTTTGTTTTCCGGGATTAAACTTTAATGATTTTACAGCATTAATCGCGGCTTCGTCGCATCCCCCGCCAATGCCTTTTAGTAAAACCACATCAAACACATCTCCATTTTCATCAATAAAAGCCTCAACATAAACTTTACCCTGAATATTTACTTTAACAGCCAGTTCAGGATAAACGACTTTTTCATTCAACGCTGCTACCCCGCCAATAATTGTCGGTGGTTCTTCAACTGCATAGAAAACAGGAGTAACCGGGTTTTCAATATTTTTTTTGACATGAGGTGGCGGTGGTGGTTCTGTTGGAACTGGGGGTGGTAAAAATGTCGGTTGATTGGGTATCTCGCCTGTTGCAGCTACCGGGACTGTTGGTTTTGGCGGTGGCGGCGGAGGTGGTATTTTTTGATTAACAGTGTGTGGAATGTCAACTCCGCGGATCAACGGCTGTTCCTCATCGCCGACAATTTTTTTTGTCTGATACTCCGGAAAATATTTGAATGCAAAGAGAAGAACACATAACGACGCGATCATTCCCATTTCAAGGGTTCGCCGATATTTTAATTTCAGATTAAAGCGGGGGTTTTTTTTAAGTGCCATCATATCCTCCTAATAACTGTTTTGTGAAGGTACTTCGATGTTTACTTATATTTTCTTGCAACTATTATTTCGCTTTAAATTCCCCGGCAATATTAAAGTGAATGATCGTGTTAAATTTTCCTTTTATAACTTATATGGAATAAAAAGTTCCTGGTCAGTCAAAGATAGGTTTAAGAATTTGTTGAAATGCAGGAGGCGATTGCTCACCTCCCGAAAACTGATTATTCACAAAGGGAAGATTTTTTTTATCATAGATTTACTCAGGTTTTGCATTCCTGGCAGTTTCAATATCTTTCAGAACATCCGCTCTTAACAGTTGCCAGTGAAACCGAAGGTGATCATTTTCTTTCCAGTGTTTACCATCCTGTTCACTCAGATGAACCAGCGGCATATCCATATAGAGCGGACGGGTGATTTTAATAACTTCATCCCAGTATGATAAAGCTTTTTCAAGATATTGAATTGCTCTCGATTTGTTTTCTTCATTTCCGTTTGTTCTATAAGTATGTAATTCAACCGCGCCTTTAGTTCTCTCCGCGAAAAACAATCCTAAATTAGCCCAGGTTTTTATATCAGCAACTTCATACTTAACGGGGTTATCGTTTGAATATTTCATCCCGGCAATT
The DNA here is from genome assembly GCA_964516545.1 of uncultured Melioribacteraceae bacterium. Taxonomy (GTDB): domain Bacteria; phylum Bacteroidota; class Ignavibacteria; order Ignavibacteriales; family Melioribacteraceae; genus JAHISV01. Next base: position 6,874 of record CAZEXO010000075.1, on the reverse strand, counting down.
ATCTTCAGTGCTTTATTACAGTCGTTCTCCAGCATTATTGCAAGAGCAGACGGAGTGATTTTTCCCTGTCCGAAATTTTTCCCCGCTGTAACTTCTCTTACATAATCTTTGATCGATACATAATCAGTATCAAGTGGTGGTTGATTTATTTGTCGGTCAACAGAGATAAAGTCGACTCTTTTAATTGAGGGATCAAGAGCCATAAATCCTTCACTGTAAAGAGTAAAATCCCATGAGCAGTCAAATGACGATGCAAGCCTAAGCGGAGTTTTTCCTGCTAACGAAAATGCTTCGAATAATATTTCCGATTCCTTTCCGTAACGTCTGATAAATTCATTCTTAAACACTTCATCGGGTGTTTCGGAATCATAAAGAAGTCTGCCCCACATTTTGTAAAACAACCACTGACGCTCAAAAGCATATTTCCAGTTTATTGACTCATCGGGTTTGGTGAAGTAATCTTTCGCGGGAATATAAGTCTCGGAACCGATAAAATAACCGCCCACGTATGAATGCGAATTTCGAATAATATGTTCTCTTACAAAATCTGCAACACCCCATCGCAGACAGAAGAAGTCTTCGTTGCGGGCAGTCCAGATAATTTTATAGTTTTTCGGTTCGGGACTGAAATATGTTCTGTACAATTTTCCGCCATGAACTTTAATAAGCTTTGGAGTTGAATGAGCGTGCGACCAGTTGAACTTCATACTTGCCCACACGGGAGTTTCGAAACATTCCATCGCCGCTTCACGCTCGATTCCGTTACGCGTAATCTTTTCCATTTCGATAGTTGTTGCGCCTAACGATTCCTTATTGCCGGAAAAAGGAATTCTGTGAATAAGTTTTGATTTACGATTCGCCAGTCGCATCCCTTCGATAATTGTTTCAGTCATCCAGTTTTCCCGTTCCTGGGGAGACATTCCTCCCATGCCTTCACCAAGCGTTAACCCGATTCCGGAAAGTTCTGGATACTCTTCAAGAACCTGTGTTACGCATTCACGCGTATATTGTTTAATAATTTCTGAAGTATCAGCCTCCACAAAATGATGATGATCAAGATTATTCATGGCAACATTATGAGCTTTGGCAAATTCGGGCGTGACGAAAATATTAAACGGCATAAGATACGTATCAATGCCTCTCTCGGAAGCCATTCTGATAATTCCGCCGAATAATCTTTTCCATTCCTGCATCTCTTCATCTGTCCACGGACTTGCTTCGGGGAAATTTTTTGGTTTGATCAAAAAAGTGTACGGATGCAGATTCCAAAGTGAGAGCGCGTTAAGCCTGTTCTCGCTCATCATGTCAAGAAAAGCTTCCCAATAATTCAGGTCTTTACAGGTCTCCTGATGCTGATCAAGCGAGTAGCTATGACGATAAGTGTCCCAGGGAAGATCAAATTTTATAGTTCTGAATTGTAATTTGGGAAATTCAGTTCGCGGATTAATTTTTCCAAGCGGAATTCCGTTGCGTAAATCCTCGATAACTGAATGGCATCCGTATATTATTCCTTTTCCGTCACCGCCTACTATTAACAATTTATTGTCATCATTGATTATCTCAAATGCTTCCGATATTAATTTGTCGGAATCAATTGAAAACATGATAGAATAATCATTCCTGGCAGCATAAACTTCATATCCATTTTCGCGGAGCGTTTGTTCAAGCTTTACAGCAGCATATTTTTGCTGGGGTGATGACGAATCAAAAACTAATCCGACTTGTTGCGCAGCCAAAAAATTTATTGCATGCGCCATAATAATCAAAGTAAATAATATTATTTTTTTCATTCTCGCACTTATTTAGTCATTGAGGATAGTTGTTTTCAAAATAGTTACTTCATTCATTTTATGCAACTATGCGATAAGAGTTGTTATTGGAGGTGTGAATAACTCCGGAGACAGAAGTTTTTCTGTGTTGTATTAACCTTAATTCCAAAAACAAATTTCTATTTATCTGCCAGTTTGAATTTTATAGGAATCACAACCTGTACTTCAGCCGGCTTACCATTAATTATCGCCGGAGTAAATTTTGTTTTTAGTACAGCTTCTGCAGCGGCGACATCACACCCTGAACCCATTCCCCGCAAAATAGAAATTCTTTCAACATCGCCTGTTTCCGTTATGTAAGCTTTTATGAATACACTCCCTTGCAATCCGGAGTTTCTCGCAAGTGGAGGATATTTTATCAAAGAGGCAAGCTGCTGGACTCCGCCCATAATTTCTGGACCTTTTTCAAATTCAGCAGGATATTTTTGTTCAAGTGATTTTTCCTCGGATGGATTTGTGATTTTATCTATGATTTTTGAGTCAACATTTAGATTTGTATAAGTGAAATCCAGAGTGTAACAAACCGCCACTTCGTTATAAATCACCGGATGGAATTTCCATCCGGACATGATGGCGATATTATTTTTCTCTGTTTCAGATAACTCTTTCTCATCGTTAAGAGAGTTGACTTTATCTATTATTCCCTCATTATTTACATAGAGCCTATAGAATATAAAATCGCTCCCTGTTGGAATAAGAAGATTATCTTTTTTACCCCTTGAAATTAATTGTTCCTCGATAGTCCTTTCGCCGTCGACCTCCCCGACCAAGGAAACACTTTCCATTAATTCCTTTTGTAGTTCAGTATAATCCTTCTCTGTGAATATTTTTTCACTTTCACAGGCAATTAAAATTATTAAGATAACCGCGTAACTCAATTTTGCTTTCATGAAAACCTCACAACTTTTCTGTGATAATAACTTTATAATCAACTGTTGTTTGTACTTCGGCTGAAGGCAGCGAATTGTAAAGCATATTAATTAGTTTATCCTGAGTCCGAATTTGTTCGCTGCTTATTTTAAGTTCTCTTTCATAACTTCTCATATCAAGATAAAAAACTACTGAGACTACGATAAAAATTATCGCCAGGACATACGAAACAAAAGAATAAATATTTCTATTAGCAAAACCCCAGACACGCTTATTGGTATTGTTATTTATCGATTCAAATATTCTCTCTTCGAGTTCATTGGGAAAAGGTTCATGACCTGATTTAATGATCGACTTAAGGCTGTTAGAATTCTTAAAATATTCCCGCGTAGAATAATCAGAAGACAATTCAGAGAAAAGAAAGACTTCCTCTTCCTTTTTTAATTCCCCGTCAAAATATGCATCTATCATCCTGGTAATTTTTTCAGAAGTCATAATCTCTCCGGAATTTTTAATTATTCTTCTTTAATGAGTTTTGAAATTTGCGTAATTAATTTTTGCCTGGTTTTGAATAACCGACTTTTTACCAGCTCTTCATCAATATTCATTACATGCGAAATTTCACGGTAACTTAGTTCACCGTATTCTTTAAGCAGATAGACTTCCCGTTGTGCGAAAGGTAGTTTTTCCAGAATATTCATAATATGATTGCGTATTTCATTCTGCTCATAAATATTCTCAACATTTATTTCAGAAGTTATTTCCAGCTCATCCGTATCGAGAACATTAAATTGATCCGCTCTGCTTTTTTTTGTTCTGAAGTACGTGAAAATTTCATTCCGAACGGTAGTGTAAATCCAATATTTTGAGCTCTCTTTGTTACGGATGTTTTTATAATTTTCGAAAAATTTCATAAAGACATTCTGAACGATATCTTCACACAACATCTTGTCATTCACCATCCTGAGAACATAGTTGTAAACTCCCGTTTTATAACGGTTATACAAAAGAGTAAACTCTATAATATTTTTACTGTTTACCGACAAACGAAATAATTTGTTTTTCTAAGAGATGAATGTAAGGAAGAAATGTTGCCCGCGAAACAGAATTTTATTCTGTAATTGAAGTGAGAACGGAATTTTGGATTCTGTACAATTCCACAACAGCCGTCGAATCGCATAATTCCGGTTTTTCACATCGGGCTGTCAGTTCAAAAGATGTGTCCCTGTAATTAAACACAACAATACGTTCGCTAAAATTTTTCGGGGATTTAACCAGATAAGCTCCAAAAAGACGATTGTTTATTTCAAAAACTTCTTCGCCGGATTCTTTTAAAGTGTCTTTGGATTCAATCCTTTTGAAATATTTGCTATAACCGATAAGTTTTTTTACTTCCTCATACGCATTTTCGGATTTACTGTTATCGTGATAATTCAGCGGAACAAGTCCGATAGTAGCTGAATAATCATCTTTCACCATCCAGATATCTAAAATGTTCTTTTCATTATCTTCAACCGAGAACCAGCCTTCGGGAATTTTCAGAGTAAGATTATTAATGCGTGAGGAAATTCTTTTATTGCTCAGCGGATAATCAAAATCAAAAGCTGATTCGAGCGAAGGTCCGCAGGAATAGAACAAAAAAATGAAAATGAAAAACACCGTGTATCGTATTGATGTCATCAGCTATAAAAATTATTTGTTAGAATTCCGGATTCCTCAAAATATTTCATCTACGATAACTTTCATCTTCAAGAGTAAGTATGAGCGAAATGCGATGAGTATCCGGTAACCGGTTAGAAGCCGATTCATTAAATCTTGCAAACGAATAATCGATAGTAAGTTTGGGCAATTTTATTCCCGCGCCGGCGGTAAATTGTTTCACGTCGTTGTAACCGCCTCTCACGGCGATAACATTTTTAAAATTATATTCGAATCCGGCATGCATGTCAAAACTCACCGGACCGATATTAAAGTTGGATGCAAATTGTCTGTTCTCAAATCTAAGATCAAGATCCAACGCGGGGTGAATTGTACCGCCTAGTAATTCAAGTTCGTATGCGGCGCCGATTTTCATGGTCGGTGAAATCAGTTCATTTCGGCCGGTACTCCATGCAACAAGTGTTGTGGTAACATCCTGGATATTTGCGCCAAGAGTTAATTTATCAACGGGTTTATAAACGGCGCCGATGTCAAATCCAATTCCTGTTGCTCCGAATTCCGCAATATCCCTGCGAATTATTTTAACACTGGCTCCCCAGTGGAAATTTTCCGATTGTCTTTTAGCGAATGAAAAATAAACCGCCCAATCGGCGTTGCTATATTCGGTAATTCTGGAATAATCAATCATGGCAAAGGGATGGGTAATATCGTAAATAACTTCACCGGTGCGCGAATTAATTAATGCTTCGCGTGAATCGGGAATACCGTCAATTGCCATACGGATAAGACTCACGCCGAAACTCAGGTCTTTATCGTAAGGAACAGCCACGGCTGCATAATTATAATTAACAAGATTACCGAAATGTTCTTCGTGCATGAGCGCCACCTGAGGATATTCCAGAGAGGCTAATCCCGCCGGATTCCAGTAACCCGCGGTAACATCATTTACAAGAGCAACATGCGCCCCGCCCATAGCCAAGGCTTTTCCGCCCACACCCAACGCCATAAATTCACCGGCGTATTTACCAATTACCGTCTGTGATTTAACCGATGCGAATAATGTCAATATCCAGCATACAATTAAAATACTTTTGTTTCGCATTTTGATCCTAACATTTTAATGGTAAAATCGGTTGATTGAACATTGATAAAACCGAAATTAAAATCAAGTTTACAAAAGGTAAAAAGGCGGGTATGTTGACTCCTGAATTTTTTTTTGTAAATATATAAAAAATGAGCCGTTAACAAAATGATATTATTAACGGCCCGGTAAATTTATTTCTTAAAGGAAATGAGGGATTTATCATAATCCTCAACATTTTCGAAACCAAGAAGATTAAGAAGCGTTCCGGCGATATTCGTTAATCCTGCATTTTCCACTTTAGCCATTTCATATTCATTATTGTAATCCGGATCATAAATAATGAATGGAACCGGATTGAGAGTATGAGCGGTTTTCACGGATTTCACACCATTCTTAACTGTAAACATTTCATCAGCATTGCCATGATCGGCTGTGATGATTGCAATACCCTCCAGTTCATCAATAACTTTGAGTATTCTCGTTAATGAAACGTCAACTATTTCCACAGCTTCGACCGCGGCTTCAATAATTCCGCAGTGTCCAACCATATCACCATTTGGAAAGTTAATTCTTCCCCATTGGTATTTCCCGGATTTTAGAAGCTCGATTGTTTTATCGGTAATCTCAACTGCTTTCATTCTGGGAGCTTTATCAAACTGAATTTTATCAGAGGGAATTTCAACATAAGTCTCGAGGTCTTTGTTGATATAACCCGAACGGTTGCCATTCCAGAAATAAGTTACGTGTCCGAATTTTTGTGTTTCTGAAATCGCGAACGAGGTAATTCCGGACTCACATAGATACTCACTAACTGTTCTGTCAATAGCTGGAGGAACTACCAAATAGTTTGAAGGAATGTGAAGATCGCCGTCATATTCCATCATACCTGCGTAAAATACTTTTGGAACCCTTTCTCTTTCGAATTCCGAAAATTCTTTTTCCTCAAAAGCCCGGCTTATTTCAATGGCGCGGTCACCGCGGAAGTTAAAGAACACCACACTATCGCCGTCTTCAATTGTTCCAACAGGCTTATCGTTTTGATCAACAATAACAAACGATTCGAGATACTGGTCGGTAATTTTCGGGTCTTCATCATACATGGTTTGCACGGCTTCCTGAGCAGACTTAAATTTCCGAACCTTACCCAACACGTGAGCGTCCCAGCCTCTTTTCACTACGCTCCAGTCAGCGTTGTATCTGTCCATAGTCGTAATCATTCTTCCGCCGCCGGAAGCTATTTTATAATCAAAATTTTTCTCCAATGAAATTTTTATCAGCAATTCATCAAGAGGTTTAACGTAGCTGAGAGCGCTTTTTTCGCCGACATCTCTTCCATCAAGAAGAATATGCAGTCTTACTTTTTGTACGTCCGATTCAGCGCACTTATTAATCAGAGCAAACAATTGATCAATATGCGAGTGAACGTTACCAT
>CAZEXO010000074.1:1101-15771 GCA_964516545.1 uncultured Melioribacteraceae bacterium | reverse complement strand
GATGTAGCGGGTGTGAAGGTATATTTTTATGGTATTCTGTGTTTGCTGATCGTTGTTGGTACATTTGTTCTTTATCAGCAATATTTTAATTCAGCTATTTATTATGCAATAAATGCTTACAAGCAGTATCAATTAATGTAAATTCAGGAGAAAACTTGTATTTATCTAAGCTGGAAATTTTTGGCTTCAAGTCATTTGCAAATAAAACACCTTTGGATTTCACTAAAGGCATGACGGGAATTGTCGGTCCCAACGGCTGTGGAAAAACTAATATTGTTGACGCCATCAGATGGTGTCTCGGCGAGCAGAAATCGAGCACTCTGCGCAGCGACAAAATGGAAAACGTAATCTTCAACGGGACCCGTACAAGAAAACCGATGGGTATGGCTGAAGTATCACTAACGCTCGTTAACGATGCCGGTGTTTTACCGACTGAATATTCCGAAGTCACAATCACACGAAGAATCTTCCGCTCTGGTGAAAGCGAATATCTTCTGAACAAAAATGTGTGCAGACTGAAAGATATCACCAACCTTTTTATGGATACCGGAATGGGAACCAATGCATATTCGGTAATCGAATTAAAAATGGTTGAAACTATTCTCAGTAACAGAACCGAAGAACGCCGCAAAATGTTTGAAGAAGCTGCCGGTGTTAACAAATATAAACTGCGCAGACGACTATCATTAAAAAAACTTGATGATGTTAAACGTGATTTAACGCGTGTAAATGATATCGTTGCCGAAGTTGATAAAACAGTAAAATCCCTTGAGCGTCAGGCAAAACGCGCTGATAAGTTCAATCAAATTCAATCCGTTCTTCGGGAAAAAGAATTGGATTTGGCTGAACATGAATATGCAAGATTTGCCCGTCAGCGCGAAAATATGATCTCTTCAAAACAAAATTCTGTTCAGCGTCGGTCGGAAATTGATACGCAAATTCGGGAAATAGAAAATGAATTAATAATATTTCGCTCAAAGATTACTGAAATAGAAAATGAGCTCAGTTTTAAAAGAAATGAAATTTCTTCTAAAACTGAACAAGTTCATAACACGCAACGTAATATTTCAGTAGCGGAAGAAAGACTTAATTCTCTCCAGCGCAATATTGAAAAATATACAGAAGAGTTATCAGAACTGAAATTGCAGTTTGAAGAAACGGAAGATTTAATTGTTGAATATAATCAAACAATTGAAGACCTCAGCGAAGAAGTGAGACAATCCATTTCCACTGTTGAAGAATACGAAAGTACGGTTGTTCAGAAAAAAGCAGCGGTGGAGGAAAATAAAAATAGTCTTAAGGCGCATAGCGATAACTCCTTAACTCAATTCCGGGATTTAACTAAATCACAAAACCATCTTTCTAATTTGAAAGATGCTTTGTCGGCAAAGAATAATACTGTCCAGAAACTGACGACAAAAATTCAGGATATAACAAACAATATTGCCAAGACTGTTGGTTATCTTGAAGACCTTGAAGCTGAACGCAGCGAAATAAAAACTCAACTTGAAGAATCCGAATCTCTTTATCTCGCGAAACAAAAAGAAAAAGAAGAACGCGAAGCTGAATTAGTTCAACTGAAGGAAAAAGAACTTGAGGAAAAAGGTTCGCTCAAATCACTTGCCGACAAAATAGAATTTCTTAAATCGTTAATCACAAATCTCGAAGGTATCTCGAAAGGATCAAAAATTCTCATCAGCAATTCCGAATGGTCTGACAAAGAGAAAAATATTTTCGCCGACGTGGGAAACACGAAAGAAGAATACAGATTCGCTCTTGAAGCCGCGTTGAAAAACGTTTTGAATAATTTACTGATCGATAATTTCACGGATTTGCAAAAAGCGATTTCCTACCTGAAGAAAAATGATCTTGGTAAAGCTTCATTTTATCTCCTCCAACCTATAAGTAATGCTAAACCGGGATTTATAAGTTTCGTTCGCGATATCAACACGAAGCGCAAAATAAAAAAATTAGAAAAAGATAAACGATTTATTGACTGGGCATTCAGGCTTGTTCAAACCGGGAAAAAATGGAAACCATACTTTGAAAAGATTTTATTCGATACAGCGCTCACTGCCGACTTAAATTCAGCGCTCGAATTAAATAAAATATTCCCGGAATTTAATTACGTAACACTTGACGGTGATCTTGTCCAGAATAACGGCGTAGTTATTGCCGGGTCATCGCCTAAACTTGATGAAACACTTTTCGGTCGCAAACAATTAATCGAAGCTCTTGAAGCTGAGTATCCGAAACTGGAATCGGTTTTACAGGAATTAAGGAAACAGATAGACGGAAAAGAGGAATTAATTTCCCGTATTGATTTGAAAGCGCTTTCCGAAAAAGGAAAGTTTTTAGTAAATGATTTGAATAACCTGGAAAAACAAATTTCGCAGATTGAATTTGAGAAGAAGAAAGCCTCGGAAGAAGCTGAGAAATCTCAGACTGAAATTAATTCCATTGTAACCGAATCGCGTGAACTCGAAAATAAAATATCAAAACTTGAGCAGGAATTATTAAATCAACAGGAAGAAAAAATTAAAGCCGATCATGAGCTTGCCGATCTTGAAAATCTGCTCGTTCAAAGTGAAGAAGATTACGCAAACTGCATAAGCGAACACAATAAAAGAAAACTGGAACTGGAAAGATCGAAAGGTCAATTACAAAACACGAAAAATGCCCTGACCAGAGCCGGTGAAAGTAAAATTACCATCAACGATACGATTCAGAAACGCGACATTGATATCAACAAATTCAACGAGGAAATAGAATCGATACAGATCATTCTTGAAGATAACAAAATTAACCTCGAAGAACTTAACAGGGATAAGGGTTTACTTATTACTCAGGAAGTTGAAATAAATGATCGTCTTGTGAAAATCAAGAATGAATCGGGTGAACTTGAATCTTCATTGAATGGATTAAGGAAAGAGCGTGAAGAGTTATCCGAAGGCATTCATAATGTGGACATAAAAGTCAATCAAATAGATATGCGTGCTGAACAATTGCTCGCGCATATTAAAGAGAATTATTCTCTCGATCTTGAACTCAAGGTTTTTGAAGACCTGGAGACTTATAATTATGACGAGATAAGCGCTGAGGTGCATGAGAATAAAGAAAAATTGAAAGGGCTTGGACCAATCAATCTTCTCGCTTATTCAGAGTACGAAGAAGAAAAAGAGAGACTGGATTTTCTGATGAAACAACGCGAGGATCTTGTTGAATCGGAGAAAGATCTGGTAAATACGATTCACGAAATAAATGAGACGGCAGAAAAATTATTTATTGATACCTTCGAAAAGATACGCGAAAATTTCCGTCAAATATTCCAGAGTTTGTTTAACCCCGGCGATGAGGCTGATCTTACACTTGAAGAAGGTGTTGATCCTCTCGAAGGTAAAATTGAAATCATGGCAAAACCAAAAGGCAAACGACCGACCGGAATAGAATTATTATCCGGTGGTGAGAAAACACTCACTGCAACTGCATTGTTGTTTGCTATTTATTTAGTGAAACCAAGTCCATTTTGTATTCTTGATGAAGTTGACGCGCCGCTTGATGATGCAAACATCGATAGATTTACAAAATTATTAAAAGAATTCAGCACTCGTACTCAGTTTATTATTGTGACACATAATAAACGCACTATGGAAGCCGCTGAAAATATGTACGGCGTTACGATGCAGGAAGAAGGCGTTTCCAAATTAGTCGGTGTTCAGTTTAACGAACAAATAAGCGCAAACTAACAAACAGGTTTTTTATTACTGACAGAGAACTAAAAATTTTTGTTGATTTTGACGGCACGATTACAAAGCAGGATGTTGGTGACTCGTTGTTCTTTAAATTCGGTGATCATGATTTGATGCGCGAGTTAATTAGTCTTTGGGAAAAAGGTGAAATAAGTTCCCAAGCCTATTACTCGCAAATGAGTAAAACACTAACTGATTTCAATCAGAAGAGTTTGACTGAGTTCCTCGAAAGTATTGAACTCGAAACCGGTTTTGCTGAGTTCGCGAATTATTGTCATGAGCAAAAGATCGAATTAAAAATTCTGAGTGATGGTTTGGATATTTACATCCAACCATTATTGGAGAAATACAAGCTGAGCGATTTATCTTATTATTCCAATAAAGTTAAAATCGATTCGGAGAATAATTTTCTGATTGAATTTCCGTTCACAGACGAAGAATGTCATCTCTGCGGAAACTGCAAAAGGAATCATGTTATCAACGGAAGCAGCGACGATGATTTTACTATTTACATTGGTGATGGACATTCCGATAAATGCGCGGCTCAATTTTGCGACTTTATTTTCGCGAAAGGTGCTCTTTTGAAATATTGCGAAATAAACAGAATCACTTATTTCCCTTATAATGACTTTTTTGATATTACGAAGAAAATCGATGAGTTGAAAAAGAGAAAAAGACTAAAGAAGAAATTGCGAGCTGAATTAAAAAGAAAAGAATTATACAAGCAAGGCTGATTAATGAAAAATATATCAACATTTTTATTTAAGAATCGTAGTTATACTCCCATCCCCTTTTTGATTGTTATGCTGATATTTGCCGAGAGTTCATTACTTTCATTAGGCATAGGATTCGGAATTGCATTAATTGGTGAGTTTTTCAGATTCTGGGGAGTTAGTTATGCCGGCAGTGAAACGCGAACAACCGGTTCTGTCGGCGGCACATTTCTGGTCATAAGCGGACCTTTCGCTTATGTTCGTAATCCCCTTTATTTGGGAAATATTTTACTTTATCTGGGAATAGGCGTAATGTCTTACGCTTTGTTTCCTTATCTCCAACTTGTAGCATTAGCGTTTTTTTACTTCCAGTATAAATTCATTATCGATGAAGAAGAAAAATTCCTGAGAGATAAATTCCGTGAACACTACGAGGGCTTCTATAATAATGTACCACGGCTTATTCCTCAAATAAGACCATACAGAACCAACGGAATAGAACAGCCGAAATTTCAGATTAAAGCTGCATTACGTTCAGAGATGAGAACATTACAGGCTTTTGCTCTGGTTACGATTTTATTAATCGTTCGTTTTATTGGGTTTTAGTTTGAGTACAAATGTTATGATAATAGCCGGTGAAGTTTCAGGCGATATGCATGGCGCTTCACTGATAAAGAAATTAAAAGAAAAACAACCCGACATTATCTGTCAGGGAATCGGCGGAAGTAAAATGTCTGCCGAAGGATTCGAGGCGTTCTTTGACATTAAGGATATGGCATTTCTTGGATTTGCAGAAGTTATAAAACATCTTCCATTCATAAGAAGAGTACAGAAATTTTTATTGAAAAAAATTGCTGAAAACAATATCAAGACCATTGTTCTTATTGATTATCCTGGTTTTAATCTCAATTTCGCAAAGCGGGCAAAGAAGATCGGTCTGAAAATAATCTATTATATATCACCCCAGATTTGGGCGTGGGGTCAGAAGCGCATAAAAAAAATTGAAAAAATAGTAGATGAAATGATTGTGGTCTTTCCCTTTGAGAAAGATTTTTATCAAAAGTACGGTGTTAAAGTTGAATTCGTCGGTCATCCTTTGGTTGAACGAATTAACGAATACAAGTTCCTGACAAAAGAAGAAATGTTTAATGCATACGGTCTTAATCCTGAAAAAGAAATACTACTTATTATGCCCGGCAGCCGTAAACAGGAAATCAGAAGGATTTTCCCTGAATGCATTAAAGCCGCTCAAATGATATCTGATAGATTTAACATGCAGACAATAGTTGCCTGCCCGGAAAATATAGACGAAAATGAGTTTAAGAAATATTCATCAAACGATAAATATGTTTTGATTAAGAACCGAAGTTATGATCTCATGAAATATTCTAAATTCGGAATAATAAAATCAGGCACCTCAACTCTTGAAGCAGGATTATTCAGTCTTCCGTTCGTTGTAGTTTATTCAACAAGCGCTCTTACCTATTATATCGGGAAACTACTCATCAAAATAAAGAATATTGCTATGGCGAATATAATATTGGGAAAAACTGTTGTGAAAGAGTTTATTCAAAGCAATGTCAAAGCGGAATTGTTATTCGAAAACATTTCCGAAATCCTTGAGAGCGAAAAAAAATATAATGGGATTAAAAATGCTCTTTCAGAAATTCAAGAGATACTTGGTAACAAAAGAGCCAGTGAAAACGCAGCTAATATAATTTTGCGGTTTATTAATGCTGACTAAAAAAACAAAACAAAATATTTTGCGGTTTGTCGGTTTACATTTTTTGTATTACATACTCATTGTTCTGATAAAAACTTTAAGAATCGAAATAAAGAATGATTTTGAGATAAAAAATAATCTAAAAACGAATAAAAATTTTGTGTTAGCCTTTTGGCATGGAACAATGCTGATTCCATGGTATTGTAACCGTAAGAGAAATTTTTCAGCATTGGTTAGTCAAAGTCCTGATGGAGAAATATTGGTAAGAATTCTTGAAAGATGGAAATATATGACGATAAGAGGATCCAGCAATATCGGAGGAAAAGAAGCTCTTGAGTTAATGCTCGCTCAGGCATCACAGGGAAAAAATATCGCTGTTACTCCCGATGGACCAAAAGGACCAATTCACGAAATGAAAGCCGGTGCAGTTGTCACGGCAAAAAAATCTGGAATACCTTTGTATTTGCTGGGTGTAGGTTACGAGAAAAAATATTTATTAAAGAGCTGGGATAAATTTGAAATACCTAAACCATTCAGCAGAGTTGCATTGATTTATTCAGACCAGATAAATATTGATCCAGCTCTTAGTTATGAGGATACTTCGGCTTTGATAAAAAAATGTGAGATAGAATTAATCGATCTGCAAAGAAAGGCAACAGAGATTTGGTTAAACTGATTCAAATATTATCATCACCCGCGGTAATAATTTATTCCTTCATCATAAAATTAAGGAATATGTTTTTTGACAAAGGATATTTTAAAACGCATGCTGTAAATGCAAAAATTATTTCTGTGGGAAATTTAACCGTCGGCGGATCAGGGAAAACTCCTGCTGTCATTTATATCACTCAGCTACTTAAAAACGCCGGTATGAAAGTCGGTATACTAAGTCGTGGATATGGTCGATCATCAAAAGGTTACGTATTTATTTCTGATGGCGAAAAAATCCACGCCTGCGTGAATAAAGGCGGAGACGAGATTATTTTTGCCTCAGAAGAATGTAAAGTACCGGCAGCAGTTTGTGAGAACCGGGTTGATGGAGCTAAAAAATTTCTTAAAGATGTCAAGCTTGATGCAATTGTTCTTGACGACGCATTTCAACACAGATGGATTCACAGAGACATAAACATTCTGATGTTCGATCAAAGATTCCTGAAAATTGCCGGAAGACTCGAACAAAAACTTTTACCGCTTGGTATAATGCGCGAACCTTTTTCATCAATAGACAGAGCGGATATAATTATTATTAACAGAAAATTTTCCGAGAAAATCGAAATCCCAATGCGCCTTAAAAAATATTTTGAAAGAAAAGAAATTTATTATGCCTACTACAGGGCAAAGGGATTTTATGATGTTAAAGATCATAAATTTTACAACGTTGACGATTTTCATGGGCAAAAAAGTCTTGTCGTGTGTGGAGTTGCAAACCCACAGTCATTTTTTAACATTCTCAGAGATAACAAAATCAGCACGACAAATAAATTGATCTTCGGAGATCATAAAAAATACACGAATAAAGAAGTACAATTGATAAGAAAAAAATTCTATGATACAAATGCGTATTCTGTTCTTACAACTCAGAAAGACGCGATCAAACTGACTAATTATTCCCTGGAGTTTGATGACATTGATATTTATTACCTTAAAATAGACCTCTTTTTTGAGGAACAGGAAAAGTTTAACAACAGAATTCTTGAACTAATTAAATAGGTTCACATTAAAAATAACTGGAGGTTATATGGCGAAAAAAACACCTAAGTATGTTTACTTTTTCGGAGGTAAACAAGCTGATGGAAAAGCCGAAATGAAAAACTTACTCGGCGGTAAAGGTGCAAATCTGGCAGAAATGGTAAATATAGGTTTACCTGTTCCGGCTGGTTTTACAATTACAACCGAAGTATGTACTTATTATTACGACAACAAAAAAACATATCCGAAAGAACTGAAAGATCAATTACTCAAAGCTCTTGCGCAAACAGAAAAAATAATGGGCGCAAAATTTGGCGATCCGAATAATCCATTATTGGTTTCAGTTCGGTCGGGCGCACGCGCATCAATGCCCGGCATGATGGATACAATTTTGAATTTAGGGCTTAACGACATAACCGTTCAGGGTCTTATCGAGAAAACAAATAATCCAAGATTTGCTTATGATTCTTACAGAAGATTCGTAGCCATGTACGGAGATGTTGTTCTCGGAATGAAACCTGCCGATAAACATTCAATTGATCCTTTTGAAGAAATTATTGAAGCAAAAAAACATGAAGTCGGTGCGGTTCTCGATACTGAGTTATCAGCCGATGATTTAAAAGATCTCGTTGCCCGCTTTAAAGAAGCAGTTAAAGAAAAAACCGGTAAAGCTTTCCCAGAAAATCCAATGGATCAAATGTGGGGCGCTATTGGCGCTGTATTCGGATCATGGATGAACGAAAGAGCTATTGTTTACAGAAAACTCAACAACATTCCTGCCGCATGGGGAACCGCTGTTAACGTTCAATCAATGGTATTCGGAAACATGGGCGAAGATTCAGGTACGGGCGTTGCCTTTACCCGTGATCCTGCAAGCGGCGAAAATATTTACTACGGTGAATATTTATTTAATGCTCAGGGTGAAGATGTTGTTGCCGGTACACGTACACCTAACCCAATGGCTGACCTTAAAAAGGATAATGAAAAAATCTACAAACAGTTAGATAATATTCGCAAAATCCTTGAGAAACATTACAAAGATATGATGGATATTGAATTCACCATTCAACAAGGTCGTTTGTGGATGCTTCAATGCCGCGTTGGAAAGAGAACAGGATTTGCAGCTATTAAAATTGCTGTTGACATGGTTCGTGAAAAACTTATCAGCAAAGAAGAAGCATTGATGAGAATAGACCCTGATCAATTAAATCAATTATTGAGACCAATTTTCGATCTTAAGAAAAAAACTGAATTAATCAAAGAAGGTAAATTACTCGCCAAAGGTCTTAATGCAGGTCCCGGCGCTGCTTGCGGTAAAATCGCATTCAACGCTTCGGACGCGGTTGATATGGCAAAAGACGGCTCACCTGTTATTCTCGTAAGAATCGAAACTTCACCTGAAGATATTAAAGGTATGAATGCAGCTGAAGGTATTCTTACCGCTATGGGCGGTATGACTTCACACGCTGCTCTTGTTGCGCGTCAGATGGGTAAAGTATGCGTTGCAGGTTGCGGCGCTTTGAAAATAAACTACAAAACCCAGACAATGACAGTTTCAGGTAGCGATATCGTTCTCAACCAGGGTGATTATATCTCAATCGACGGAAGCACGGGAGAAGTTATTGCCGGTGAAATTCCGACTAAACCTGCTGAAGTATTACAAGTTCTCTTAACAAAAGAACTTGAAGCAAAAGATTCTGACGTATACAAAACATACAATGATCTGATGACTTGGGCTGGTAAAGTAAAAAGACTCGGCATCAGAACTAATGCAGATCAACCGGATCAAGCTGCAAACGCTCTTTCATTCGGCGCAGAAGGAATCGGTCTTTGCCGCACCGAGCATATGTTCTTCGGCGGTGACAGAATTCTTGCTGTAAGAGAAATGATTTTTGCTGATACAGTTGAAGACAGAAAAAAAGCGCTTGAAAAACTTCTGCCGTTACAGAGAGAAGATTTCCACGGAATATTCAAAGTTATGGATGGGAAACCGGTTACAATCAGAACTTTAGATCCACCATTACACGAGTTCTTACCTCATCAAATGCATGAGAAAGAAGAATTGTCAGCTTCATTAGGCATTTCAATAAAAGACGTTGATTCGAAGATTGAATCATTACACGAATTCAACCCGATGTTAGGTTTCCGTGGTTGCCGTCTTGGCGTTAGTTATCCTGAAATAATTGAAATGCAGGCTCGTGCAATTATAGAAGCTGCATTATTAGCTGCTGCCGAAAATGTAAAAGTTAAACCCGAAATTATGATTCCGCTCGTTGGTCATGTTAATGAATTAAAGATGCAGGAAGAAATAGTTCGTCGTGTTGCAGCTGATGTCTTCAAAGAAAAAGGTAAAAAAATCAACTACATGGTTGGTACAATGATTGAATTACCGAGAGCAGCAGTAACAGCAGATGAAATTGCTGAAGTTGCTGAATTCTTCTCTTTCGGAACAAACGACTTAACTCAAACAACATTTGGTTTATCCCGTGACGATGCAGGTAAATTCCTACCGATTTATGTTGATAGAGAAATTTTACCACGCGATCCGTTTGAAAGCCTCGATCAGGAAGGTGTTGGCGTACTTATCGAAATCGCGGTTGAAAAAGGAAAATCTGCAAGACCTGATATTAAATTAGGTATTTGCGGTGAACACGGCGGCGAACCGGATTCAGTTGAATTCTGTCATAGAGCAGGTTTGGCTTATGTTTCATGTTCTCCATTCCGCGTACCGATTGCCAGATTAGCCGCTGCACGCGCTGCTATTCGTGAAGAAATGGCTAAGGCAAAAACTAAAAAACCAGTAAAAAAAACTGTTAAAAAGAAAAAATAAAATAATATTCCAGAGGCCGGTCTTTTAACGACCGGCCTGATTTTTATGAATAACTGGATAGGAGAATAAATGAAACTGTCTGATTTTAAGTATAACCTGCCTAAAACAGTTATCGCGAGATATCCTGTGGAACCGCGCGATAAAGCAAAATTAATGGTACTAAACAAAGCCGATGAAAGTGTTGATCATAAAAAATTCTCGGATATCGTTGACTATATGTCGAAAGGTGATGTTTTAGTTGTGAATGAAACAAAAGTAATGCAGGCAAGATTATACGGTAAGAAAGAAAGAACTAATGCTAAGATTGAGGTTTTTGTTTTAAGGGAATTGAATAAAGAAGAAAACATCTGGGATGTAATCGTCGATCCTGCCAGAAAAGTTCGTATTGGAAACAGAATCTACTTTAACGACAATTTATGGTGCGAGGTTATTGATAATACTACCTCCCGCGGACGAACTGTAAGATTTAATGAAGGTTCGGGTGATATTTACCAGGCGATTGAAAAAATAGGGCAAACTCCCCTTCCGCCGTACATCAAGCGCGATGTAGTACCCGCCGACAAAGAAAGTTATCAAACTATTTTTGCCAAACATGACGGCTCAGTTGCAGCTCCTACTGCCGGTTTACATTTTACCGAAAGTTTATTGGCAAAAATAAAAAAGAAAGGAATCAAGATTTCAACGGTAATCCTTCATATCGGGCTTGGCACTTTCAGACCTGTTGAAGTTGAAGATCTTACAAAACATAAGATGGATTCGGAATATTTCGAGATACCGGAAGAATCTGCAAAAATAATTAATAAAGCACTCGAATCGAAAAAGAATATATTCGTTGTTGGAACGAGCGCTACAAGAGCTCTAGAAAGCAGCGTCACAGCCGAAGGATTTGTAAAACCAAATTTCGGTTGGACGGATAAATTTATTTTTCCGCCCTATGAATTTAAGATCACAAAAAAACTGATTACGAATTTTCATCAGCCTGAATCAACTCTGCTTATGCTTAGCGCAGCATTCGCCGGTTATGATTTCACCATGAAGTGTTATAAAAAAGCCTTAAAGGAAAAGTATCGCTTTTTAAGTTACGGCGATGCTATGCTGATATTGTGATGAAGACAGTTGTAATTATTCCATCGGGCGGCAAAGGACTAAGGGTCGGTGATTCTTTACCAAAACAATACATTCAGATTCATGGTAAAGAACTTATTTATTACACCATAAAAATATTTCAGGATTCTCCTGAGATTAGCGAGATAGTCATTGCCGCTCAATCCGAATATTTTCCTTTGCTTAATTCAATTGCTGAGAATAATAACTTCACAAAAATTACTCGTATCGTATCCGGTGGAGAAACAAGGCAACAATCTGTTTATAACGCCTTGAATTCAATTCATGGAAATGAAAAAACTCTTGTCGCTGTTCATGATGCAGTGCGACCTTTTCTTCATCCCGGCATCTTATCTGAGGGAATTAAAACAGCCATTGAAATAGGCTCCGCCGTTGTGGCAATTCCCGCAGTTGACACTTTGATTGAAGGAAATGAATTTGTGGTTAATTTTCCTGATAGAAAAAAGATTTATTACGCTCAAACTCCTCAAATCTTCAGATACGATATTATAAAATCAGCCTTTGACCAAGCTCAAAAAGAAAATTTTTACGGTACTGATGAATCAATGATTGTAAAACATGCTGGTTTTCCCGTAAAAATTGTGGAAGGTTCTCCATTAAATATAAAAATTACGACTAAAGATGATTTCAAAATTGCCGATAATATACTATCAATTTCTTAACAATATTTTCGTTGTTTCTATAACGAGAAATCTATAAGTTTGTGCACATTTAAACGAGCGAAAGAATGTTAAATTTACTTTTTGTTGTTGTTTTATCATACATTATTGGTTCTATTCCAACTGGTCTTTTAATTGGGAAATTAGTAAAAGGTATAGATATCCGGGAACACGGAAGTGGAAACATGGGTGGTACAAATGTCTTTCGCGTAATCGGTAAAAGATTTGGAATACTTGTAATATTACTCGACGCTTTAAAAGGCGCGATTGCAGTTATTCTTGTTGCGAGATTATTTTTTGGTGATGTACCTTTCACAAATGTTACTCCTTTTGATGATTTCACACTTATCCAAATATTCGCCGGTGTTGCGGCAGTAATCGGACATATCTGGACCATATTTGCGGAATTCAAAGGTGGGAAAGGAATCGCCACTGCGTTGGGATTTCTTATAACTATAATTACGATTGATATGCTTGTTGCAATTGGTGTTTTTGTTTTGGTTGTATCAGTATCACGATATATTTCTCTCGGTTCTATACTTGCTGCTATTTCTGTTCCTTTAATAATGATTGTTCGCTCAAATATTTTTCACGTAGACATTCAAGGCTATCATACAATATTACCTTTTGCCATTGCACTTGCATTACTTGTATTATACACCCATCGTACGAATATCGACAGACTATTCAAAGGAAATGAAAATCGTTTTTCATTCGTAAAAAAAACTAATAAGTAAATATGCGAATATCAGTTCTGGGCGCAGGTAGTTGGGGTACCACGCTTGCAATATTATTGAACAACAACGGGCATGAAGTCACTCTTTATGAATTTTATGCATCGTATGCTAAAAGTTTGGCTAAATCCCGTGTTAATAATTTTTACCTTCCAGGTATTAGAATTCCTGATGATATTGTAATCACACATTCGCTCACAGATGCGTGTTTGAATAAGCATATGATAGTACTTGCAATTCCTTCTCAATACATCCGCGGCACACTATCGCAAATGCGCAAATTCCATTTCAAAGACACAACATTCGTTAGTGTGGCAAAAGGAATTGAGAAAGATACACTTTTCACCGTTTCGGAAATTATTAAAGACGAATTACACGGCATTCAGGATGATAATATCGGTGTAATTTCAGGACCAAGTCACGCTGAAGAAGTGAGTAAAAAAATTCCTACTGCCGTTGTTGCTGCATCGGCCAATGAAGATACGGCAAAACAAATTCAGGCAACTTTTATCACCTCATATTTCAGAATATTCTCCTCGACCGACATAAAAGGAGTTGAACTAGGCGGTGCGCTGAAAAATGTTATTGCGATTGGGGCCGGAATGGTTGACGGCGCAAATTTCGGGGATAATACCAAAGCCGCAATTATGACAAGAGGAATTGCTGAAATTTCACGACTCGGGCTTGAACTCGGAGCTCAACGTGAAACTTTTGCCGGACTATCGGGAATGGGAGACTTAATAGTTACATGTATGAGTAAACACAGTCGAAACAGATATGTTGGTGAACAAATCGGTAAAGGAATTCCACTTAACGAAGTTTTAAAATCAATGAAAATGGTTGCCGAGGGCGTTGAAACATGCAGATCGGTTCATGAACTCGCTCAAAAACTCCAGGTCGATACTCCGATTTCAGACGCTGTTTATAAAGTACTATTTGAAGAAAAAGACCCTGTCAAAACAACGTATAATCTCATGGCGCGCGACATACGCCCTGAAGTTGAATTTTAACAAACCTTCCGATTCTTTTTCCTTTATTTTTTTTATATTGCTTTCACCTTTACACTAATTTTCACTGTATGAACAAAGAATTACTCACATCGGTACAGTACCTTAAATCTGTTGGTCCGAAACGCGCTGAATCTTTCAGAAAAATAGGGATCAATTCAGTTTACGATCTTTTGTTTTACCTGCCGAGTAAATATCTTGACAGATCCACAATCATCAGCAGCGACCAAATATATAAGTATGTTGCGAATGGATTTGAAGGCGAAGTTACAATCATAGGAAGAGTAACAGAAAAAAACACTCTCAGATACGGCAGGAAACAGTTATTAAAAGTTGAGATGAAGGATAATAAGGGAACGTTTGAATGCATCTGGTTCCAGGGAATAAAATATTTTAAATCCATTTTTAATCCGGGTGAGTTTTATGCGATAAGCGCTAAAC
>CAZEXO010000074.1:0-1091 GCA_964516545.1 uncultured Melioribacteraceae bacterium | reverse complement strand
CTCACTCGTTACGGTCATTTACAATTCACTCATCCTGATTTTGATAAGTTGGAACTGGATGAATCCGAAGCATTCATGAATACAGGAAAAATTATTCCTTTCTATACTGTTCCGAAAGAATTAAAAGCAACTAATATTGGCGATAACAGTCTTCGGAAGATCATTCATTCTGCAGTAAAACAATATTCTCAATTTCTTTCTGAAACGCTCCCTCAAAAAATTGTCTCAGAAAATAATCTGCCGGATATTATCGAAACAATTAACAACATACATTTTCCGGAATCAGAAGAGAAACTTGAGAAAGCGCGGCTAAGGTTCAAGTACGAGGAAATTTTTACTCTTGAAATACTCGTCGCCCTGAAAAGAAATAATATCAAAAATATTCATCACGGTATTGCTTTCAAAATTTTTCCGGACAAACTGAAAGATTTTTTAAAATCACTTCCTTATGAACTGACTAAGTCACAACTATCCGCGTTAAGTGATATCAGAAAAGATATGGAATCTGACAAGCCGATGCATAGATTGCTGCAGGGTGATGTTGGAAGCGGGAAAACAATTGTATCGGTAATATCAATGATTATTGTTGTTCATAATGGGTTTCAGGCGGCAATGTTAGTCCCAACTGAAATTTTAGCTGATCAGCATTATCATAATATTTCTAAACTGCTTGAGGGTACCGGAATTAGAATTTCTCTTCTGCTGGGTGGAATAAAAAAATCAAAGAAGGAAGAACTACTTGAAAAAATAAGAAATCACGAAACTGATATTCTAATTGGTACTCATGCATTGCTTGAAGAAGATGTTATATTTAAGAATATCGGACTTGTCGTGATTGATGAGCAGCATAGATTTGGCGTTGTGCAAAGATCAAGAATCATTCGAAAAGGAATTAGCCCGGATGTATTGATCATGACAGCAACACCTATTCCAAGAACGTTAACAATGACAATATACGGTGATCTGGATGTATCTATAATAAAAGAGAAGCCTAAGAACAGAGTAGCCATTAAAACTATAATACGAAGTGAAAATTCTCTCCCCGATATTTTTAAGTACATCACTGATAAAGTTAAAGAAGGATACCAGTC
>CAZEXO010000073.1:5114-15803 GCA_964516545.1 uncultured Melioribacteraceae bacterium | reverse complement strand
AAAAAAGAAGTTCCCAAACCAGGTGATTATGCGGTTGCAATGATTTTTTTTCCAAAACAAAAAAACCTTCTGGAAAAATGTAAGAAGGTAGTTGAAAAACATATAAAAGCCGAGGATTGCAAAGTAATTCTCTGGCGTAAAGTTCCTGTTGATAATTCTGTACTGGGCGAGCTTGCTCAAACAACTGAACCGGAAATTCTTCAGGTTTTTATCAGCAGAAACTCTGTTGACAGAGAGGCATTTGAAAGAAAACTTTACATAATCAGAAGAATGATTGAAAAAGAAATATCAACATTCAGCGAAGATATTTCGCAATTCTATATTTGCACAATGTCATCAAATAGAATTGTTTATAAAGGACTTCTGACAGCAAATCAGCTCACTGAATATTATTACGATCTGAATGATGAAAATTTCAAATCCTATTTCGGAATCATTCATCAGCGTTACAGTACAAACACTTTACCAATTTGGAGTTTAGCTCAGCCGTTCAGATTTATAGCGCATAACGGCGAGATAAATACTCTGAGTGGAAACATAAACAGAATGAAAGCCCGCGAGATAACTCTTAAATCCGAATTGTTCGGCGATGATATTGAAAAATTAAAACCGATAATAGTTGAGGACGGAAGCGACTCGGCGATATTCGACAACGTACTTGAGTTATTAGTACTTGCAGGAAGATCGCTTCCTCATGCAATGATGATGATGGTTCCTGAAGCGTACGGACCAAAAATTCAGATGAGCGAGGATAAACGAGCATTCTACGAATATCAATCATCAATCATGGAACCTTGGGACGGACCCGCGGCAATCGTGTTTTCCGATTCAAGATTTCTTGGAAGCATTCTTGACCGAAATGGTTTGAGACCTTCACGATATACCGTAACAAGCGATGGTTATGTAATCCTGGCGTCCGAAACAGGCGTGCTGGATTTACCTGAAGAAAAAATAATTAAGAAAAGCCGGCTTTCTCCCGGTAAAATGCTTCTTGCGGATTTCACACAAAACAGACTTGTTCCAGATAAAGAGATTAAAGCAAAAATCTCGCGACAAAAACCTTACAGAAGATGGATTAAAGAAAATATTATTAATCCGCGCGGACTTTTTAATCCTTCAAGCGCACCTTCCGAAGATGCTGAATCACTGCTTCACAAACAGCATGTTTTCGGATACACAGATGAAGAACTGAAATTAATTATTACACCTATGGCAAGCCGGAGTCAGGAACCAATCGGCGCTATGGGTAATGATGCGCCTCTTGCAATTTTATCTGAAAAACCAACTCTCCTCTTTTATTATTTCAAACAACGGTTCGCTCAGGTTACTAATCCGCCTATAGATCCGCTTCGTGAAGAACTTGTAATGTCACTCGAAAGTTTTGTGGGAGGTGAAGGAAATCTTCTTGAAGAAACGCCAAATAATTTCAAGGGATTTAAATTCTCGCATCCTGTTGTAACTCCTGACGACTTAAAAAGAATCGAGTCGGCAAATCATCCTTACATAAAAGTGAAATATTTCGATATTCTCTTTGAAAAAAACGGTGGTGGAAATACCCTGCAATTAGCACTCAAGAATATATTCCAAGCTGTGTTAAGGTCAATTGAAAAAGAAGGAACAACCGTTATAATATTATCAGACAGTAATGTTGATGAAAACAAAGTTCCTATTCCTTCGTTACTTGCTGTTTCGGGTCTTCATCATTTTCTTGTGAGAAAAGGTGTGCGCGGCAGAGTAAGTATTATTGTCAACTCGGGTGAAGTAAGAGAAGTAATGAATTATGCACTTCTGGTAAGTTACGGCGCTGATGCCATTTGCCCTTACCTTGCGCTCAGTACTGTTAAAAATCTTTCTGAACGCGGATTGCTCGAAACAAAACTTAAAGCCGAAGAGGCAATTGATTCCTACATAATAGCCGTTAAAAAAGGTTTACTGAAAACTATGAGCAGACTTGGAATTTCTACTTTACACAGTTACTGGGCTGCTCAAACATTTGAATCAGTCGGTCTTGATAAAGAACTCGTTAATGAATACTTCACTGGTACAATATGCAGACTTGGCGGAATCGGATTTTCAGAGATTCAGAAAGAAGCATTAATGCGTCATCAGAATGGTTATCCTCGAAATGGTAATATGAAACGGTTGCTTGATGCCGGGGGTGAATACTCTATCAGAATGAATGGCGAAAAACATTTCTGGAATCATGAAACCGTGTCGAGATTTCAACTTGCTGTCCGGACGAATAATTATTCTGTTTTTAAAGAATATGTAAATCTTGTAAATGAAGCGAAAGTTACTCCGGTTTCAATTCGAAGTCTTTTGAAATTTAAAAAACGCAGCCCGGTTTCAATTGATGAAGTAGAGCCTGTTGAAAGTATCATAAAAAGATTTGTCGTTTCTGCGATGTCATACGGATCAATAAGTAAAGAAGCTCACGAGACAATTGCGATTGCCATGAACCGCCTCGGTGCGAAAAGTAATTCAGGCGAAGGCGGCGAGGATATGGCTCGTAAAATTTCCAAAGAAAATGGTGATAACGCATGTTCCAAAGTTAAACAGGTGGCTTCGGGAAGATTTGGTGTTACACCTGAATATTTACTAAGCGCTGAAGAACTGCAAATCAAGGTTGCGCAAGGTGCAAAACCTGGTGAAGGCGGACAATTACCCGGTCATAAAGTAACAGATGAAATAGCGCGGGTAAGACATACAACTCCCGGAGTAACATTAATCTCTCCTCCGCCTCATCATGATATTTATTCGATTGAAGATTTGGCTCAATTAATTTATGATTTGAAATGTGCTAACAAAGATGCAAAAGTTTCAGTCAAACTTGTTTCAGAGTCCGGAGTGGGAACCATCGCGGCCGGCGTTGCTAAAGCCAAGGCTGATGTTGTTCTTATTTCAGGTTATGACGGCGGAACAGGCGCATCTCCCCTGACCTCGGTGAAACATACCGGTATTCCCTGGGAAATCGGATTAGCCGAAACTCATCAAACATTAATCCATAATAATCTCAGAGATAAAATCCGGGTTCAGGTTGACGGACAAATAAAAACAGGAAGAGATATCGCAATCGGTGCGCTGCTCGGAGCCGAAGAATTCGGTTTTGCAACTTCAGTGCTTATTTCCATCGGTTGTGTAATGCTGAGAAAATGTCACCTCAATACCTGTTCTGTCGGAGTTGCTACACAGGACGAAAAATTACGTTCTCGCTTTTCAGGTAAACCTGAATTTATAATAAATTATTTCACGTTCCTTGCTCAGGATTTAAGAGAAGTAATGACAGAACTTGGCTTCAGAACTATGAATGAAATGATAGGTAGAACAGACGTACTTGAATATAATCCGCCGGAAGAATTATGGAAAGCTTCGCGACTTGACTTATCACCGCTTCTGAATTCAATGATTGATAAAAATACAATCTGCGGAATCAAAGCCCGAAATGAGATTGAATTGTTCGACGAAAAATTGTTACAGCTTGTTCAGCCGGCTCTTTCAAAGATGGAACCCGTTGAAATCGATTTACCACTCAGGAATATTTATCGAACAGTTGGAGCAAGATTAAGCGGTGAAGTTGTTAGAAAATACGGATCGGCCGGACTACCAGATAATACGATCAAGTTTAATTTTCATGGTTCTGCCGGTCAGAGTTTCGGGGCATTTCTTGCGCCTGGTATAACAATGAAAATTGAAGGCGACACGAATGACTATCTGGGAAAAGGAATGTCAGGCGGAAGAATAATTGTTGTTCCGCCAACGAAGGCAAAATTTACAGCTCATGATAATGTGATCAGCGGTAACGTGATTCTTTATGGTGCAACTAACGGTGAGGTTTATATAAACGGTAAAGCCGGAGAAAGATTCGCGGTTAGAAACAGCGGTGCGAATGCGGTAGTTGAGGGAGTAGGCGATCACGCATGTGAATATATGACAGGCGGAACTATTGTTGTGATTGGTTCAACCGGAAAAAACTTTGCGGCGGGAATGAGCGGCGGTATTGCTTATGTTTATGATAACACTCAATTGTTCGATACAAAATGTAATCTTGATATGGTTGACCTTGAAAGTGTGTGGGATAAAGATGACAAAATGATTTTAAGGGCGATGCTTGAAAATCATTACTTCTATACCAAAAGTAATCAGGCAAAAGATATTCTGGAAAACTGGGAATCGAAACTTCCGATGTTTGTAAAAGTAATTCCGATTGAATATCGAAAAGTGCTTGAGAGAATGAAACACAGTGAAATAATCGACATCGAAACCGTAGCAGTTACAGAGGAGGTTTACAATGGCTAAAATTACGGGGTTCATTGACTACGAAAGAAAAAATCCCAAAAAACTTTCTGTTAATGAAAGGGTAAAAAATTTCAGTGAATTTGAATATCTGCTCAGTAAAAACCAGATTACTGAACAAGCCGCGCGATGTATGGATTGCGGTATTCCCTTCTGTCATTCATATGGTTGTCCCGTGAATAATCGTATTCCCGAATGGAATGATATGGTTTATCGCGATCAGTGGAAGCAGGCGCTGGATTTGCTTCATTCAACAATAAATTTTCCGGAGTTTACAGGAAGAGTGTGTCCTGCACCCTGCGAACATTCCTGCACTCTTTCAATAAATATTAATCCGGTTACAATAAAACACATAGAACTACAGATTGTTGAAAGAGGATGGAAAGAGGGCTGGATTGTTCCTGAACCTCCGAAAATTAAAACTGGTAAAAAAATTGCAATTGTTGGCTCCGGTCCCGCCGGTTTAGCAGCCGCTCAACAGCTTGCCCGTGCAGGTCATGATGTCGTGGTTTTTGAAAAGAACGATCGAATCGGCGGTTTACTTCGTTATGGAATTCCCGATTTCAAACTGGATAAATCTGTAATTGACAGAAGACTGAATCAAATGAAAGCCGAAGGTGTTACCTTTGAACCTGAAGTAAATGTCGGAGTCGATATTTCCAGCCGTTACATTAAGAGGACTTTCGATGCAATTGTAATTGCTGCAGGAGCTACAATCCCGCGAGATTTATCAGTTCCCGGACGAGAACTCAAAGGTATTCATTTCGCCATGGAATACCTTACTCAACAAAACAGAATTAATGCCGGAGATAAAATTCCTGAAGAAAAAATTATCAGCGCCAGAGGGAAAAATGTAATTGTAATCGGAGGCGGAGATACCGGATCGGATTGCGTCGGCACAGCCAGAAGACAAGGCGCTAAATCGATTACACAGGTTGAGATACTTTCAAAACCACCGATGGAACGAACTTCGGAGAATCTCTGGCCATCGTGGCCTCAGATACTCTTTACTTCAACATCTCAGGAAGAAGGTTGTGAACGTCTCTGGTCTTATTCAGCAAATAAATTTGAAGGTGAAAACAACGCGGTAAAAAAAATACACTTCGATGAAGTTACATGGGAAGGACGAGATATGAAAATTCTTAAGGGAAAAGAAAAAATTCTTAATGCAGAACTCATATTACTGGCAATGGGTTTCGTTCACGTTGAAAATGGAAATCTTGTAAAGGATTTAAATATTGCCACCGATCAGCGGGGTAATATAATTGTTGACAAAAATTACCAGACAACTCATCAGGGAGTCTTCGCTGCCGGCGATTCAATCACGGGCGCCTCGCTCGTTGTTAAAGCTATTAATATCGGAAGACGTGTCGCTGATGAAGTGGATAAATATCTGAGTGTAACAAAATAATAATATTATTACAGGGGCAAACGCCCCTTTTATTTTGCATCGGCTGAAACTAACATGTCCTTAATCTGTTCCTGTCTTTTCGGTAAAGTAAAACTTATTTCCGAATATTCGCCTACTTTTGATTTGATATTTATCGTGCCGCCATTATGTTCAATAAATTCTTTGCATAAAATCAATCCCAGCCCGGAACCTTTTTCATTTCTCGTTCCTAATGAGGAAATGTTATAACCAATTTCAAACATCCTGATTATTTTTTCTTCACTCATGCCAATCCCATTATCTTTCACCGAAATTAAAACATATTTATCAGCATCCTTCGTTGTAATGCTAATCTCCCCGCCTTCATTCGAAAATTTTATCGCGTTTGAAAGTAAGTTACGCAATATGGTTTCTACCATATTGGGATCAGCATAAACATTAGTCGCATTATGATTATTGATCATAATTTCCAGACCTTTATTTTCAGCATTGTGCTTGAGCAGCTCTGTTGTTTTATGTAATAATTTATCGAGATTAATTATCTCCGGTGTGTATTCAATTCTTCCAGTTTGAATCCTTGCCCACAGGAGCAGGTTCTCGAGCAAACTGAAAGTCAGACTAGTTGATTTCAATATACTTTCAGCAATCAGCTTAAGTTCATCCTTCGAGATATTCTCAATTTCATCAACAAGATGTTTTGAAAAACCGAGCATTGCAGTAAACGGACTACGAAGATCATGCGCGATTATCGAGAAAAATTTATTCTTAGTGGCAATTTCAAGATTAAGCTCATGGATTGTTTTATCCAGATCTTTCGTTCTTTCAATAACTCTATTCTCCAAGATTATATTTTGCTTCTGAATTTTTCCGGTTCGATACTTAATTAATAAGAACACTCCTAAAATCAAAATAATCATGGCGATAATTCTAAAAATCCAGGTTTGATAAAAAGCCGGAATAATAATAATATTAACAGAAGTCTCTTTATAACTTTTAAAACCTATGTCGTTCGACGCTCTGACTTTAAAAGCATATTCGCCTGGGGGAAGATTCGTATATGTTGCTGAATTTCTTAGTCCGATTTCATTCCACTCTTTATCAAAACCTTCGAGAAAATATCTGAACTTGTTTTTGTGAATATCGAAGTAATCCAATAAAGCGAAGTCAATTGAAATTACATCACTGCCGAATGGTATTTCAATTGATTTAGAAACAGTAATTGATTCATTCAAAATGGATTTGCCATCGCGTGAAATAGGCACCGATTGATTATAGATTTTCAGATCAGTAAGCACAACGTTAGCGTCGGGATATTGATCCTGAATTTTTCCTGGACTAAAGTGGAACAATCCGATAACTCCGCCGAAGAACAAATCGCCATTCCTGGATTTAACGGCAGAGTTTGATGAGAATTCAGTTTCAGTCAAACCGCTGCGTTTATCGTAATTCCTGAAAATTTCATTGTTTCTGTCATACTTGAACAATCCATTATCAGAACTGAACCATAAGTTCCCAAAGTTATCTTCACAAATACTATTAATTACATTACTTTGAAGTCCATTTTCTTTTTTGTACTCAGAAAATTTCTGATCTTTTCTACTGTAACTAAACAATCCTTCAGTTGTGCCAAACCATAGAATACCATCATGGGATTCATAAATTGAGATTACTCTTTTACCATTCAGATAATTATTAAAAGTATCAGCCTCAGGATTTAATTCATTAACACCGCCGCCATCAGTACCTACCCAGATTTTTCCATCAGAATCGGAGAAGATGACCCAACAAAGATTATTACTGAAATTTGTATACCTTCGAAACTTACCAGTTTGGTTATCCAGTTTGTTCAAACCCCACCATGTCCCGGCCCAAACGTTCTGGTTCCTATCAATGCAAAGTGAAATAACACCGTTATTACTCAATGATTCCGTGTCATCATCATTATATCTGAATAATTTATTTTCTCCGGTATTTACATTGAAACTACTCAATCCGCTTCCCACAGAACCCATCCACACAGTTCCTGATTTATCCTGACAAATTGAACGAATGTTATTTTCACTCATTAATATTTCTTTTCCCTTAAATCTACGTAATGGAATAACATTTTCACTTTCCTTATCAAGCGTAAACAATCCAAGTGTAGAACCAAGCCAAAAATTACCTTCGTTATCCAGACAAACAGAAAATATTCTTCCTCTTTCTAAAACACCATCGGGGTTTTTACTATATAGTTCAGTATACTTAAAATCGTTTATCGGTATATAAGCCCGGCTTATTCCTCTTTCTGTACCTATCCAAAATAAACTTGTCTGATCTTCAATAATTGATGAGATATTATTGTTAATAAGAGTATTGTTTAATGAAGGATCATGAAAATATTTTATAAACCCCTTTTGCGGATCATATTTATTCAGTCCATTTAAAGTACCAATCCAAATATTACCCTGCCTGTCAAGACATAAAACATTTGCCTGATTACTCGAAAGGCTATTGGCATCGGCAGGATTGTTGAAATAGTGAATAAAAGTATTTCTCTCAAGACTATATTTATATACGCCCTGATCGTTATTCGTTGCAATCCATAAATTTTCTTCATTGTCAATCAGGAGTTGAGAAATTTGGTTATAAAGAAGTGTATTACTATTTATTCGTTCAGGTAATTTGAAAGTTATCAGTTTACCATCACGTCTTTGTAATTTCGTTAAACCTTTCCAGGTGCCGAACCAGATGTTTCCTCTTTTATCTTCAACAACACTTGTTACACTGTTGAGAGAATTTATATTTATTTCATCGCTAACTTTTATTCTTACGGAAAAATCATTGGATTGCCTGTTGAGTTGATTTAATCCGTTCAAAGTTCCGATCCAAAGAGAACCGGATCTGTCCTCAAAAATCGAGAGAACGGAATTGTTACTCAGACTATTAGGATTTGTCGGGTCGTTTTTATATGTAGTGAATTCTTCCGTTCTCCAGTCATATCTGCAGAGCCCTGTGTTTGTGCCTATCCAGATATTACCCTGTCTATCCTCATACAGAGCAGATATTAGAAAACCACAAATACTTCTAGGATTTCCGGGCTCAGGAGTGAATACTTTGAAATTATACCCATCATACCTGTTTAAACCATTGTATGTACCGAACCAGAGAAACCCTCTTTTGTCCTGGAGAATTTTTGTTATAACATTTAATGAGAGTCCGCTCTCGGAAGTAAGGTTTGATGTGAATTTCAATTCTTGCTGACTGTTGACTGAACCTGTAGATAAAAGCAAGAACAAAATCAGGAATATAACCCGAGCAAACTTTATAGAAAAACCCGGCAACTCCCCTTTGTTGATCTTCCTTATCAAGTTGTTCCCATAAAAAAATTTAGATTTTTTGACTAACAACATACTATCCCCGAAATAGTCGTTATTACAAATCAAAACAATGATGCGTATTTAAATCATTATCGAAAAAAAACCGAAATTTTTTATACTTCAAGTAAGATATAATTTATTTTTTCTTCGCATAAATCAATTTATCATGAGCAAAATATCCGTTATAGTAATAATTTTTTGGGTCATTCAGTCCTTTCAATAAAACAAGATATAAGTGATGAAATTGGTTTTAATGATTTGAGATAAGGTGCATAATCTTCTGAGATAAAATCCGAAGTGGCAGTTTTTTAAAAGTCTGCTGGGAAAATACTTTTCATCACCCTATGCCAAAATCTAATCCAAACGATAATTTTTCCCGGCTCTCATAAATGCAGCAATATTATCATTAGGAGTTTCCTGAGGAAGATCGCAGCCAGTACTCAGAATAAAATTCGGAAAGGATTTCATTTTGTTGAGTAGCTCCAAAACTTCGCGCTCAACTTCACTCGGATTTCCTCTGAATAATTTACCGACCGGACAAATATTTCCAATCAGAAGAATATTTTTATGGATTCTTTGAGCAGCTGTTTCCATATCAATACCTATCTCAGGTGAATCAAGACTAATGGCATCAATACCTGTTTCGCACATTTTTTCTATGAGGTGCATTGAGTTACCGCATATATGATATACTGTAGCCACAGATGTATATTTACATGATTCAACAAGCTGCTTTACATACTTGCCTGAGAACTCAGCAAAGTGATCCGGACCCAGCATAACGGCGCTCGGTTCGAGAAAACAAATAATTTGGGCGCCTGAGGCAATTAGAAGACGAACATAATCCTGAATTTTATCAGCAGCAAAACTACAGACAATATGAAGCTCATCAGGATTCATTACTGTTGAAAGAGCGGCTTCATCAGCTCCCATTATTAAAGCTGCCAGCGTATAAGGTCCGGTAACATAAGCTCCTCTAAGAACAGAAGAAGGTAATCCGACAGACATTAATTTCATAGTTTCAACATAACCATTGAGTCTTGAATCGTAGGCTATATTAATTTCAGTTGCCTTAAGAAGTTCATCCATGCAAAAATGATCTTTTACAACAGTTGCTGAATCAGCTTTTGGAAAGACAGTGTACCTTCCGATAGCGTTGGCTTCGACTGACAAATCCATCAAGGGAAAAATCGCATCGGGCGAAAAAGTATCGCAAAGCGCTTTAACAACTTTAAATTGTTCACCAAAATTTTGCTGAGCCTGTTTAATGTTACATCCGGTTAAATTCAAACCCGGAAAACCCATCAGGGGGAAAACAAGACGTCGTTTTTCATTATTGGCTTTTTTAACTGATTCAATTAATAGCTTTTTCACTCATCAATTCCATAATGATTAATCAGAGTACTGGGATAAACAAAAATTTATATCAGAACCGGGGATCGTACTCAATCCGGCTGAAGTAAAGTTATCATTTCAGCTCCGGCTAATATAACCGTACCAATTCCATGTACATCATTTAATGGCGCAGGACGGTTATAGTAATCAACCAAATTATCACTAACGACAGTACCTGTGCATACTCCTTCAACCTGACCGTCGGCTTTGATTTTTGAAAGAACACCTTTCCATCCCTCAATAGCTATTGAG
>CAZEXO010000073.1:3430-5104 GCA_964516545.1 uncultured Melioribacteraceae bacterium | reverse complement strand
TTTTTATTGACACCGCGTGCGACTGCATAAATGAACATTGCCGAACAGGAAGTTTCAAAGTAAGAATCTTCTTTATCAAGCACCTGATGCCAGAGTCCGTTGATCCCCTGATATTTTGCTATGCCGAGGATATGTTTTTGAAATAACTTTATCAGCTCATCGCGTTTGGGATGGTTGAACGGAAGTCTATCCAACAAATCAGCCTGAGCAACAACAGCCCATCCGTTCGCGCGTCCCCAAAATGCAATACCTTTACGATCAAGATCAGAGTACCAATTGTGATACATAAGTTCTTTCTGTTCATCGAAAAGATACTTATGAAAATTAATCACCTGCAGAACAGCATCATCTAAATATTTTTCTTCACCTGAATTTTCATACATCCGCGTGAGAAAAGATAAACCCATGTAAAGATCATCCGCCCACAGAGTCCACTCGTGCGGAAAAGAACGAACATAAGTTTTATCTTCAAGACGAGTTTGTTTATTCGTCATGTGGTCGGCCACTTTTTGAATATATTCCGCATAAGAATTTTGATAATCATACTTATTTACTTCAATTACGCTTGCGCCAATTGCACCACCGTCATCAAGTTCTTCCAGCATAAAAAACTGACCGAAAGGAAATGACCATTTGTTTTCATCGATGTGTTTTTTTTGATAGTAAGAATAAGTTTCAAATCCAAACTTAACATTCTTCATAGCAAAATTTTTATAGGTATTATTTCCGGTAACCTCGCTTAATCGCATCATCGCAATATTCAGGACACCATTCCAGTATCGCCAATCGTTATAGGGACTTTTCAAGCTGAGAAAAACATTTGCCGGCGCTTCATCGAATGATTTATAAACAATCTCTGTTTTATTATCAACAAATTCGAATGAGGCATTATTTATTACAGCTTCAGCTAGAATTAACAATTTATCTTTATCTGAATTTTCATTCCTAATCTGTGCCGATAAATCGGAAGAATAAAGTAACACCGTAATAAACAAAAGAGTAACAATCCCGGATTTTGATACGAGACTGATTTGATTTATTTGTTTCATCCTACCCCCGGATTTTCTTTTGACAATTGTTTTAGAAAATTATTTTATCTTCTTCAAGATATTTTCACCGCCGTATTGTTTTAATTTAAATCCGGTAACTGAACCATTTGAATCAATTTGAAAATCCACAAAACCATATGTACCTTTAAAATAAAAACTTGTCTCTGAAGTCGCGTTTAACCTAATTTTTGCATTGTTAGGAGCAAGAGCATAAAGTACGCCTTCAATTACACTTATTTCAATTATAACACCCGGCTGCATTTCATACTCACCGATATATTTATTTAATATTTCTTTATTAATCGAAATATCCGGCTTCTGATAAATAAACTGCATCCCACGTGTGTAACCTTCGGCTTTACTTCCGGAATGCCCAATCCCTTCAAGTACTTTATGATCGAATTTCAGGTTAGCATAATTCCTTGAGTTGATTTTTTCAATCATCCTATTGAAGAGTTCAAGCGGTTCATGTCCACCTATTGCCATATACAAGAAAACATTGAGGTCGGAATTTTTTTTAGCATATTTTTCTTCAAATCCGAAAAGCACCATATTATCCCATTGAGCAGCCGGACTCGTTAAAAAATACCTGCCAAAAAGATCGGTCTCAGTGAACATTGCATAA
>CAZEXO010000073.1:0-3420 GCA_964516545.1 uncultured Melioribacteraceae bacterium | reverse complement strand
AAGCGTAAACAATCCGCCAAGCGAACTTCCGGCTAATGCTCTGTCGTTGCTGACTTTAAAATTGTTTTCGACAAAAGGAATAAGCTCATTCCTGAAGAACTTCAGAAATTCAGTTGCCTTACCTGTCTCATTTGATCCTTCGGTTTTTGTTGGTGTAAAATCGCGGGCTCTGAGAATATCAGCATTCGCATTTTCACCAGCCCAGGTTATTCCGACAATCACAAGACCGGGGACAAATCCGTCGTAATATTGCTCTCCGTAAATTGCCTGAATCAAAGGAAAGTCCCACTGCGAATCAAGCAGGAATAACACAGGAAATTTCTCATTCGATTCATCATACCCTCCCGGTAAATTAATGTGTAACTCGTATTCCTGGTTCATTATTTCCGAGAAAAAATGTTGAACCTGAGTTCCTTTAATTTCAACGTTTGGCGCGTTTGGGTTAATTTCACTCTTCTTTACCTGGCTAAATAATAATGAGTAAAAGCCTACGAGTAAAAAAATAATCATGTACTTTTTCATTTTAATCTCACTTTTAATTTTCTTTGACGGCTTTAATAAATGCATTAATATTTTCTGATGTTACACCCGGAGGCATACCTCCTCCGCATGATAACATAATTTTGCTGCGATCTTTAAGTGACAGAATTAATTCAGTTGTTACTTTTGTAACATCTTCAGGAGTTCCGCTTGCTAGCACATCGCGCGGAGGTATATTTCCCACCATTGTCACTTTATTCTGCGTAATTTCTTTAAGATCATTCAGAGACACTTCAAATCCCATATTAAACAGGTTGACTCCCATTTCGGGAAGTATTGGAGCCGATACTTTGCATGGAGCATCGTTATGTAAAAATCTTACTGAAACGTCTGTATCAAATAATTCTTTGAAGTATGGTAATCCAAAAGTACGGAATTCCGGTTCTCCCATAAAACCTATGATATCATCGAGTAAAAAGATTCCGTCAATTGTTGGGATTGTTTCCCTCTGCAATTCAATCCAGTTTTTGAGGAAGGCGGTAATTTTTTTAATCAGAGTTTCGGCTTTTTCCGGCTGCATCATTAATGTTGTTAAAAATTCAGTAGTGCCCATAAGATAACTGGCGATATTAAGCGGACCGCGCGCCACAGCGAAACGAATTTTATGACCGGCTGCTTCAATTTTCGGCTGAGCAATTTTTAGTCTGTTCAGCATAAACGGTAATAGTCCGTCGGTTTTGGGATTCGGCTCGGGAAGATCATCAATATCATCGGCAGATTTAATTACTTTGTGCGCGTGGGGGAATTCATTCCGGGGAAAAGTACATCTCGCACCAAAGGCGGATGGTTCAGTACACATACCGAATTCAGACCAGAAACCCGGAAGAAAAGTAACATCCGGGAAATCATTAATCGCTTTCAGGTTAGCATCCAGCCAGAGTTGATCATTAGAAAAATAATCTACTATTTCAATACCGTACCAGTTTGGCAACCAGGGACAATCGATAATGAAACCAATCGGTATTTTTTCAAATTTTTCCCCGTTAATAATTTTCTTCAATACTTC
Organism: uncultured Melioribacteraceae bacterium; assembly: GCA_964516545.1. Lineage (GTDB taxonomy): Bacteria > Bacteroidota > Ignavibacteria > Ignavibacteriales > Melioribacteraceae > JAHISV01. Next base: position 1,874 of record CAZEXO010000073.1, on the reverse strand, counting down.
CCATTGCTTATCTGTCATAATTCCACCTCATCCATTAATAGTATTTTTTTATACTTTATTTTACTTGTGATATCGGGATTTTACTTTTGAACGATTAGCTCTATATGTACAATCTTTAACGCCGCATGTATCGCAAAGATAATCGGTTCTTTTCACCTCATTACCAACGCCGATAATACCACTGACAGATTTTATCGGAATCATCAATGATGATTCGGTAAGTTTAATCCCGCAAAATTTTTCGGGCAACAGGGAAAATAGTAATTGTTGTTCGGCAACAGACCACTCACAATAACCGGGGCTATATCTGTTTGTAATTTTTTTGCCTTGCCCAGCCATTTTTTCTTCTATGAGATCATGCATATAATCAGCAGCTTTTTCAACAACAGCTGACGCGACAGCATCCATAATATAACTTGCAGCAGGGTCACCCTCGGAATTGGTCTTTCTTACAAGCTCTTCCATTCCTGAACCAATTGTGCAGACAAATACAACAGCGCTTTCTGCTTTTCTAAACTGCGATGTTACAATTTTCCCTGTATTAAATTTAATATCTTCGATTACCAGAGAATGTTTCGAAGTATTAGTCTTATTAATTTCACAAAGAGCGTATCCGGACTGAATATTACACAACCCTGGAATTTCAGTAATTATTCGTGTAATTATTTCACTGAAGTGAAGCGGAATATTGCTATCAGGATAACCCAGACTGGGAATTATTTCTTCCGGCGTAATATTGAGGTCTGACAAATTAATCGATACCCTGAATATATTTTTATCGTCAATTTGTTCAGGAAAAATTTTATCCATTATATTGCTCTTATCTCTTTTACGAGGGCGCGGATGTGATCAGGAGTGGTACCGCAGCATCCTCCGATAATGTTTGCCCCACTTTTTATTAATTGCCTCGTCAGAGATGCCATCATTTCAGGTGTTTCAGGAAAGACAGTAAGTCCATCCTGATAAACCGGTTTACCTGCATTAGCCTGAACAAGTATCGGAATATCAGCATCAACTTTTCTTATTTGCTTCACGATATCAATCATATTTTCAAAACCGTTTCCACAATTTGTACCAATAACAGAAGCGCCGGCATCTTTTAGAACTGCAACCATATCGCCTGGCGATACACCCATCATACTGCGAAAGTCTCCTGTAATTGTTTTTTCAAATGTAAACGTGCAGAATATTTCCAGACCAGTAGTTTCTTTAGCTGCTTTTATGGCAATACGCGCTTCTTCAAGGTCTGACATTGTTTCGATACATATCGCATCAACGCCGCCGAGCGCAAGTCCTTTTGCCTGGATTTTAAATCCTTCATACAATTCCTGTTCAGTTACTTCGCCTGTTATAAGCATCACGCCTGTCGGACCCATTGATCCTAAAACAAATAATTGTTCACCGGCAGCTTCACGCGAAATTTCACCAGCAGCTTTATTTATTTTCTCCGCTTCATTCTCAAGACCATAATGTTTTAGTTTGATGGGACTTCCGCCAAAACTGTTTGTCATAATAATATCTGAGCCAGCATCAATATAACTTTTAGCAATTGCATGCACATCATCGCGTCTTGTCAGATTCCATTCTTCCGGACATTCACCAGCCTGCAATCCCCGCTTATGTAAAAACGTACCCCATGCACCATCGGATACGAGAATTTTTCCTTTTGATATTTCATTCAATAATGATTTCATCTGACTCCTGGGAAAATAATTTATGCTGATATTCTTTGATTCAGATATTCAACTGCGCCCTGAGGATCGGATGAATAACCATCAGCTCCCATTTTTTCAGCAGCGTCGCGTGAAAGAGGAGCGCCGCCAACAATAACACATGTTTCCGGAAACTGTGTTTTAATTTCTTTTACAGTCGAT
>CAZEXO010000072.1:11540-15941 GCA_964516545.1 uncultured Melioribacteraceae bacterium | reverse complement strand
GTATAAATGGATATCATGGGGAATAGGTGTTTCTGCTTCATATAGTAAAAACTTCGATAGGGATTCTTCTTTCGATTTTATACGTCTTTTTATTTTTAAAAGAGCTAACGCCAACATGTTTTATTCAAGTTACCCACTTAAGAAATATCTTAATGCGGGATTTCATAAAGATTCATTATTTGTTGCTCACAATACTGTACATGTTTCCTATAATGATGAAATTCAATATAGCAAGGATAAGATTTTGTTTGCCGGATAAAAATTCTCGCTGCACCTGTTTTCTTCTCGTTGCTTCAAGCTTGCCGTGATAAATTCCGTGGCGGTAACCTTTGTCGCCTATTTTTTGTGAATAATATTCCAGCTTTTTAATGAGTGCGAAATAAATTATTCCAGGACCTTTATATTTATCCAACACCTTGTAAATTGCCTCAAGAGTTTCTTTCTCGTCGTAAATGTCCGTAGTTTCAAGACGAAGATTCGGACGTTCGATACCCTCATGAAAAATTTTTATATCATCTTTGGTCAATCCGAGTTTATCAATTATATCATTCTGAACATCCGGAGTAGCAGTTGCCGTTAGAGCAACTGTAAGAGGGTTCCCCATTAATTCTCTGAACTCGGCGATACGTGAATAATCAGGACGAAAATCATGTCCCCACTCCGAAATGCAATGCGCTTCATCAACAGCAAGGAGAGAGATTTTTGTCTTTTTAATTTCATCAACAAATTCCTTCTTGCGGAAACGTTCAGGAGTCACATAAAGCATTTTTGCTTTGCCGGTTACAAATTTATTAAGTCTTTCTTTTCGTTGAGCGGGAGTAACGGTTGAATTAATAAATTCAGCCGGTATATTTTTTTTCTTCAGTGCATCAACCTGATCCTGCATAAGTGCGATAAGCGGACTTATAACAATCGTCCCTCCTTCAAACAATAACGCGGGGATTTGGTAGCATAACGACTTTCCACCGCCGGTCGGCATAAGAACCAGTGAGTGTTTGTTTTCATTAACTAGCCTATTAATTATTTCTTCCTGTTTCCCCCGGAAGGAATCGAATCCATAATATTTTTTCAGGACATCTGGCGCTGATAGCATTTTTACTCTGTAAAAACTTATAAAATAATACGGTAAGATAGTTATAAAAGAGTTTTTTTTATAACATTGTTAACAGATCTGTCTTAACAGTAGAAAATGAAAATTGTCTCTGAAGTTTTTAATCTTTGTGCCTTTGAGTCCAGGTGGCATTAGGCTTTATTTTTTATCAAAAAATTCGCCACGAAGGCTCTAAGACTCGAAGAAAAGTAGAAATATTATTATGAATCTTCGTCTACCCGCCTTTCCTGATGGGCATGTATGTCGTGAATCTTTTGGGCTTCCCTTTTTGTCACGAACCTGCCACCGGTAAAGTCAGGGGCGCTAAGACACGAAGGAATACTAAATAAAATTTATTCTTTCAATCTGGCCACTTCAATAAGAACATCATATTCATACCCGAATCCGAAATCTTTATTCAAGGCAACCGATCCCTCAAAGGTTACGAGATCACCGACATTCACAACATCATCTGTGGTGAGTGTTAAATCATAACTTTCGTCATTTTCAGTTCCGTCCTGAATATGCACCCAGTTCTTGCCCATGATTCCTTCGTTGAATTTTGTAACAACTCCTCTGATTAGAATAGTTTTCTCATTATACTTTTCTTTATCCGAGTAAAGCTCCCCGATAGTTATTCCGCCAGAAACCGGTTCAACAGAAACATCAGCTTTAGGAGTAACCGATTTTTTACTTCCGGGAGGCGTATTCATATCATGCGGTGAAGCTGAGGCGGTAAACGGCTGATCACTGAAGTTATCGATAAACAAAACCGATTCGAAAGTTTTATTCAATTCCTTACTGTGGACATTTTTCATCTCCATTCCGTCCAGGTAATAATAAGTCTCACCTTCCTCAACTTCGCGGCGTGTTATAGCAAGCCATTTTTCAGCTTCGCCTTCCTCTACTCTCACATAGGTATATGAGCCGGCCGGAATTGCTTCAAGAACTTCAACCCTGTGAGCGTTCGGAGCTAATTGTATGTTATCTTCTTCGTTTTTGCAGTTATAGAAAAATACTATTGTCAATGCTAATAATATGAAAATATTCCGACGCATAAATTTTCCTCAAATGTGTAAAAAAAATAACTGTCTACTAAACAACTATTTCCCGGAGAAATAGTAGCTGAACCAGTAAACATCAATTCGTAAAAAATAGTTTTGTTGCGGTCAGATCCGATAAATCAATTCATCAATCTGTGCAAGCGCCGATTTATCCGTTTGAATTTCGCCCTCGTCATAAGCTTTTGCTTTCATTGCCCCAAGATAATTTATATTAAGAGACAGGCATATTCTTTTAAACATTTCCTCCGTCAGATCGCAATCCGATTTCCCATTACCGGCTGACATCAGAAGGATTAATTTTTTTCCCTGTAATTTTTTATTATAAAAATATGGGCGAAACCTGTCGATGACCAGTTTAGTTTTAGCGTTCGCAGCAAACCAATAAATTGGAGTGGCAAATACGATCACATCTGCATTATCGATTTTCGTATAAAGATTTTGCATATCATCTTTTTGCTGACATATTTTTTCATTCTTCATACAGGCGCGACAGTCAATACAGGCTTCTATATTGAAACAATACAAATCGATTAGTTCGCCCGTCATTCCCATCTTTTGGGCATGATCCAACAACCGTTTTGAGGCTATTATGCTGTTTCCATTTTTTCTTGGGCTTCCTGATAAAACCAGAATTTGTGCACTCATCATTACTCCGGGTTGGTTATTTTTCAGATACCATAAAAGAATAACAAAATAAACCTGTCCCGAATTCAATCAAAGAAATAAACTTATCAAATAAACTATTGAAAAAAGTATCAGAAAAATTATTCCAAACCAACTAAGAATTCTCAGCCATCTTTTCGGTCTATCCTTTTCCGGCATAAACGAGGATGTGACAACCCGGTAATTAATTATTGCAAAAACGGCAGCAGCGAGAAACGAGACAATTGTTGCAAAATCAAGAAGGGTTTTTAATCCGCTGGTGAATAATCCAATTATTCCAATTCCGAAAATCAGCATCATCACACCGCTGATCCAGTAAAGATTCTTTCCCGAGTTTTTTAATTTATGAGAAACAAGCTGAACTGAGCCTGCAAGAGTTCTCGGATACGCGTCGAATACAGTTAGTGTTGTACTGAACATTGTAATAAAAACGATTGTAGCGATTATTATTTCACTCCAGTCACCTATTGTTTTAGTGTAGAGAGAAACAAGCTGCGAAGAAAAAACCACTCCGTTGTTGGAAAACGATTCACCTGAACCGAACATCACGAAGGCGCCAAGTCCGACAAAGAATAAAGCCATGATTGTTGTTCCGATGTAACCAATGTGAAAATCAATAAGAGCTTCTTTCATTGAAGGTCGGTGATTTGTTTGCTCTTTTCTTTCAAGCGCCCAAAGAGATGTCCAAACGGAACATTCAATCGGCGCCGGCATCCAGCCCATAAGCGCAATAAGAAAAGCAATTCCGGCAGTATTCAACATTTCAGGTTTAACAACATTTTCTTTGATAAAAAATCCCGAAGTCAGATCAAGCGCAACAATAACAGTAATAACAGTGGTTATCGCCAATACTGAAATCATTATTTTCATCACTGAATCCAGAAATGCATATTTGCCGATGAATAATACTGCCAGAGTAACAATTAGAATGATAAAACTAATAAGGAATGGAGAGAGTGAGACTCCGAAAAGATTGGCGCATAGACCAGCTGTAACAAGCGTTACGGCTGCACCATTAATAATTGATAAAAATATATTCATGATCAGGAACAACCAGACGGTAGATTTACCAAGTTTCAAATATCCTTCAAGAAGCGATTCGCCCGTTGAAGCTGTGTACCTGTGCCCGAACTCAAAGAAAGGATATTTTACAAGATTGATAAGAAGAACCAGGAACAATAAATCAAGTCCATAATCAGCTCCCGCACGGGTTGACTGGACAAGATGTGAACCACCGATTGCTGCGCCTGCAAAAAGTATTCCCGGTCCTATTGATTTTAGAATTGATTTGAAATTTTGTGAGGACATAATGTTCTTTCATTAGTTGTAAGAAATGATTTTCATGGAACGGACACAAATATTGCTTAATGATTTTTTAATGTCAATATTTATTTGAGAGTCAGACATAAAGAAAACTAAAATATTTTGCTGATTGCTTGCATTTACTTTGATATATTTATGATATGGATGATAGAGACATTTTAACATATAGCTTTACGAATAAATTGTTTGGTGATAAGGTCGAATTGTTACCTTCAGTCACTGAATTATTCGAATTAGAACTTGCATTTCTAGAATACCATG
>CAZEXO010000072.1:7016-11530 GCA_964516545.1 uncultured Melioribacteraceae bacterium | reverse complement strand
GAACCAGATGAGTTGATTAAAAAAACTGCTTATATCAGGTCAATTAACTCAAAAACGACATTGCATTACAATGCGAATACTTTTAAACCATCTTTTGAAATTTTATCCAGATCAAGTAAAACAAAAAGTTATTTTGAGAATGGAGTATTTTCTACTGGTTACGCAACCCACTCATTATTCCCTTATCGTGGTAAGTTCCATCCACAATTGATAAAAAGTTTATTAAATATCAGCGGTATTAAAAAAGGAGAACTAGTATTAGACCCAATGTGTGGAAGTGGAACAACTAATATTGAAGCAGCACTTCTTGGTATAAATTCCGTAGCTATTGATATTAGCCCATTTTGTAGGTTAATGACTAAGACTAAATATGAATCACTTAACGCTAAAAAAGACGAATTACAGCGATTATTAAAGAACAAAGATAAACTGTTTGTCTTTTTTTCTTCTAAGAAAAGATATGATTCAAAAAAAAATATTCAGCTATTTGAAAGCGAACCAAATTATTACCTCACTTTATTAGCATTCCTTGATTCAATGGGCTATTTCAATAGAACAAAAAGCTCTTCTCATAAAGAATTATTTAATCGAGTTCTTGAACGTTATATCTACACTGTACTGAATTATTTAGAAAATCCATTTTACGATAAAGATAACCTAGGTAATGTAATTGTTTCAAAAGAATCGACTGCAATGGATATAAAATATGAAGAGAATTCCTTTGATTGCATTATAACTTCCCCACCTTATTCGTTTGCTATTGATTACGCTAGCAACGATGAAGATCAACTTAAATATTTGGGCTTGGATGTGGAAAAGTTAAAAGAAAAAATGATCGGATTGAGAGGAAAAAATAAAACTGAAAGACTTGAGAATTATTTCGAAGATATGAAGACTGTATGTGTGGAAATCTCAAGAGTGTTAAAACTTAATAAATATGCTATAATTATTATTGGCTCAAATACAAATCAAACTGGCGGAATAAGACTAGAAGATAAAATAATAAGCTTTTGTGAATATGCTAACCTGAAACTTGTTAAAAGTATTGTTAAACCTATCAAAGGTTTGCGAAATACTATGAAGGAAGAATATGTTCTCTTTTTTAAAAAAATTGCTTAAGAGGTATTTTATGAAATCAACCGATGAAAAATTTAAGAAAGTAATCGACAAAAATACATTCTATTTTTACAATAAGGAATTTGAAGAAACTTATGAAGGTTATATTAATTCGATTAAAGAACTACTTCTAAATTTAAAAAACGAGATTGAGCTTAACGGACTTAAAAAAGAATTCTTTGAAAAACTAATATTGGAAAAAGAAAACGGATTACGAGCTTTACTTGCTCTTACTGGTTTTTCAAATGAAAACTTAAAAAGAATTACAACTTTAATTAGAGTTGTTGATGATATCGAACTAAATCGAATCCTTTTAAAGGAAAAATGGTACAGGAGCGAAAAAATATCTGAAGATGGAATTGCTGAATGGTCGGATTCAAAAATTATGACTATGATAAAAACAAATAAATATTTTAGACAAGGAATCATAAATCTTTTTTTTGAGGGTGCGGCAATACCTTTATTAGCTAAGACCTTGCCTTTGTTTGAGCTTAAGAAACTGAGCATATCAAAATTACAATATCAAATTCCAGATTTAATCGACACGTTGATCAGATACAAAGAAAAGGGTTCTTATTCGGGTAAAAAGGAAAATAATCCCGAAACAGTTATTGAAAATATCTTAAAGGAATTTGAAGTAACTTTTGACCGAGGTGATCTTTCCGAATTAATTACGAATGCACCCGACTCAAAAAGAACAATGGATTTTATAATTCCTAACAAGAAAGATCCTCAAATTATTATTGAGAGTTCATATTTAGTAACCACATCATCTGGTCAAGGTGATAAATCAAAAACAGAAATTTCGATTGATGTGCTAATTAAACAGCACTATCCACATGCAAAATTTATTGGTTTTGTTGATGGGATTGGATGGTATGTAAGAAAAGGTGATTTAAAGAGGATGGTTTCGGCATATGAGGATGTGTTTACTTTTCATGAAGATGAATTACGAAGATTTAAAAAGTTGTTAAAGGACACTTTATAATAGATATGGAAAAATTTGTAAATAAAATACTAAATGGAGATTCGTTACAATTGTTTAAGAATATCCCAGATGATTCTATTGATATTACATTTGCCGATCCTCCATTTAACTTAAAGAAAAAATACAATGGTTATAAAGACTCTTTGGAATTCGAAGAATACCTGAAATGGTGTGAAGTGTGGATAAAAGAAATGGTTAGAGTTACAAAGCCCACTGGGTCGATATTTCTACATAATATTCCCAAATGGCTAACTTATTACTCCACTATCCTTAACAAGTATGCGACTTTCCGTCATTGGATTTCCTGGGACGCACCAACTGCACCTATGGGCAAATCTTTACAACCATCACATTATGGGATTTTGTATTATGTAAAAGATATAAAGCAATCAAAATTCTATGAATTAAGATTTCCACATAAACGCTGTCGAAAATGTGGCTATTTACTAAAAGACTATGGAGGTAAAAAGCAAGGTTTACATCCATTTGGTCCTTTACTTTCCGATGTATGGACGGATATCCATAGAATAAAACATAATAAATATAGAGACGAACATCCTTGTCAATTGCCTATTCACCTGTTGGAGAGAATAATTTTAATGAGCACTGATGAATCAGATATTATTTTAGATCCATTTATGGGTACCGGAACTACAGCAATCGCAGCAAAAAGATTAGGCAGAAATTATATCGGTTTCGAATTAGACAATAGATATGTCTCTATTGCAAGAGATAAACTTAATTATGAAAAATCCAGTTCCAAACTTGGAGAGTACTGGATTAGTTTTTTCTTAAAAGATATTGTTTCTCTTCGAGATATAGATTGGGAAGGATTATCCAAACATTATTTACTCCCTCAAAATAACAGGGAAATTGATCACACAAAAATTGAGTTTATAGATAGGAAAAGAATTAAAAAGCATTTTGATTTTATCATCAATGGTAATGGAAAAATTAAACAAGATTCAATGCAATTAGAATTTTGTAATTGTCCATAAATAAGAGATACGATAAAAAAGTCCTTCAAGCAGAAAGCGTTTCTGCATTCAGTACTTTTGCTGTTAAATAGTTTATAATATCGTTTCAGTTTTGTTTATTTTGTAAATACAAGTATTACTTTAATAGCCAGTTATTCAAAAAGAAGAATTGTTGTTCATGGCTTCGGCACAATATCAGCATAACCGGACTATTTTTTATGAGTGGGAATAATTATCACAGGAACTTCCGTTGTACACAATACGCCGGCGCTGACACTTCCGACAACAAGATGATAAACAGGACCTCTGCCGTGAGAACCCATAACAATCATTTCGCAGCCGAGTTTCTTAGCTTCGTCAACTATTGTCTGAGCTGTAGGACCCTGCGCTGAAATGGGGGTTATATTTATGTCTTCATTTTTAAACCTCGCCGCAAACTTTTCCAATTTGTTTCTTTCTCTGTGGATTTTATCGGAAAGATGTTTCCGGCTTGATTCCGGTCCATATTCAAATCCTAAAAATTCCGGTTCAGGATCAGCAACGTGAAATAGTATTATTTCTGCCGAGAGTTTTTTTGCTACCTCAACAGATTTTTTAATTATACGCTCTGAATTATCCGTGAGATCCAATGCTACGAGTAATTTCATAGTTACTCCGTATTCTGATTTAATGAGAATATTTCACATAGCGGGATGTTTTCACATCCCTGGTATTTTTCTTCTACCTGATGAATTGAACGAGCAGGTATAATGTTTCAGTTAATTCGTCTGTTGTTAGATTATCGGAAAATTTACCCGATATGATTATTTCATTTTTATCTGACATCGCAACAGCTAATTCACAAGTGTTTCGATTATTCTGACCTGTTAATTCGACGCTCAACATTTCACCTTCAATATTCGATATAGTCTGACTAAACTTTTCACCTCGTCTGCCGGTAAATTCAACAGCATAGATCTGATCTCTTATTGGTTTCGGACGAACTTCTTCTACTCTTGCCTCAGACCGATGAGATAAATAAACATTGAGGGTAATAGAAGCTGTTCCCATCGAACCGCTCCATCCCCAGAAAGTACATCGCATTTCAAGAAGAGAACCGATTATCTTCCAGTTCAGAGTTTTATTAGCATTGCCTGAATATGTTTCGCCAATTACTGAAACATCAGCAATAGGATAGGTAAAAGTTTTTGTTTGCACCTGAGACTGGGGGGAAATTCCCGAAAAACTAAAAGTTACAACTTCCCTGAGATATTTTTCGTCAGAATCTTTCATAACTCCTCCATAAAATAAATAATTATTTCAGAAAAGGAATTTTTGTTTCAGTAGGGAAAAAGTGGGAAATGAATTGAAGAGAATCTACAATTAATAGATTATTAATTCAAGCCACAAAAAGCTCAATAAAATTGTAATACTAATCCTTGCGTAAGCGAAAT
>CAZEXO010000072.1:0-7006 GCA_964516545.1 uncultured Melioribacteraceae bacterium | reverse complement strand
TCGGTAAAGATTATTATAAAGAAGCCCAACTCATTTAGTTAAGTTGAGCTTTTGCAAACGAAAAAATATTTTTATTCATATTTCAGAGAATCGATTGGATTAGCTAATGAAACTCGGATCGCCTGATAACTCACGGTAAGTATGGCGATGAGAAGAGAAAGAATTGCCGATACAATAAATGCTACAAATGTTAAATCAATTCGATAAGCAAAATTTTCCAACCAATCGCTCATCCAGAAATAGGCTATGGGCAGAGCAATTAAATTAGAAAAAAGAACCCATTTTGTAAATTCTTTGCAAAGCAAAATCATAAGTCCCGGAACTGAGGCACCCATTGTTTTTCTGATTCCGATTTCTTTAGTACGCTGCTCAGCCATAAAAGCCGCAAGTCCGAACAATCCTAAACAGGCAATCAGAATAGCAATAATAGAAAATGCTCTGAATACTTCTCCCGTTCTGAATTCCGCAGTGTAAACCTTGTTAAATTCTTCATCAAAAAATACATATTCGAAAGCCTGGGAATTTGAGTACTTCAACCAGCTTTTTTCAATTTGCGTAACGGTTTGTTTAATATTTTCCGAATTGAATTTCACGGCAACATATCTGCCTAACTGCCCCCGCTGCATCAGGAATAAAATGAGAGGTCTGATTTCAGTATGAAGTGACTGAAAATGAAAATCTTTCACAACGCCGATAATTTTCAGAACCGCGTCATTATTTTCACGTCCGCGCGGAGTTAAAATATTCTGACCAACCGCGTCACCCGGAATTCCAAGAGTCCTGACGGCTGATTCATTAAGTACAACTGAGGTTGTATCTGTAGGAAATTCAGGTGAAAAATAACGCCCTTCTTTAAATTCCAGTTCATAAGTTTCAGCGAAGTCAACATCAGTGCTCATATTCCAGATGATGTGTGTTACTTCCTTCCCGTCGCCCTCTTTTCTAAAAACAGTATTACCGAAATCATAACCGAACAAATTATTGGAATTACTGACAGCCTCAACTTCAGGCATTTGTAAAAGTTCCTGTTTGAAAGGAATTACCTGCGGACCAATATCATCTGTTTTTTCGACGATGAGTATTTGATCTTTTTTGAATCCGAGTTTTTTTGTCTGAAGAAAATTCAGCTGATCATCCACAACATAAGTACCCACAATCAGAATCACGGAAACTGAAAACTGGAAAATAACAAGCGCGCTTCTCAGCCACTTTCTGCGACCGCCTTTTTGAGCGCCCTCTTTTAATACTATTGCCGGATTAAAAGACGAGAGATAAAAAGCCGGATACAATCCAGCGGCGGTTCCGACCATAAGCACTAAGATTAATAACCCCGGAATTGTGAACGTATCTGTAAAGTCAATAAATAAATTTTTCGAGGCAATTTCGTTGAATTGAGGAAGCGTTAATTGTACAATTGCCAGAGCAATCAGCACAGCAAGAAATGCCATAAAAGTGCTTTCAGCGAGAAACTGCCAAATCAAATGACCTTTAAGCGAACCCAGTGTTTTTCTGATTCCCACTTCTTTTGCTCTGTTAGCAGAACGGGCTGTCGCAAGATTCATAAAATTCACACACGCAATTATCAGAATACTTATTGCTACCACAAGAAATATATAAACATAGGTCGCGTCACCGTTCGGCTCCAGTTCATAATCAACATTTGAATAAAGATGAATGTCAGCAAGCGGCTGAATGAAATATTTGTAATATCCTTCTTTCCCATTAAAAGTCTGCTCCCAGGGTACACCGGTAAATTGCTGAATCTGAGGACCGATATATTTTTTCAGCAGAACGGAATTCATCTTCGTTTCAAATTCTTTCCAGTCGGCGCCGGGTTGTAGTCTGAAATACGCCTGATAATTATTACTTACCCATTGTTGGTTGCTTCCATCTTCATAAGTTCTAAGTGATGTAAGAAAATCATAATGAAAGTGTGAATTGGCGGGCACATCTTCAACGACTCCGATTACCACATAGTTACGCCTCCGGTCAGCTTCGATTATTTTTCCGACAGGATTTTCCTTCCCGAAATATTTTTCTGCCATTGACTCCGTGAGAATTATCTGCTCAGCCTTTGTGAGCGCATCTTTTTGATTACCCCGTAACCATTTAACGGTAAAAACATCAAAGAAGGTTGAATCGACAGCAAAAGAAAGTTCTTCACTGAAAACTTTATCTTCGTAGCGATAGACCGGGAAACCGAAGTTTCTTACTCGTGTTGAAGCGATTACTTCCGGAAACTCTTCCACGATAGTTGATGCGAAAGGCGTACAAACAACCGCTCCTTTGAATTCATTCCCGAGAATTTTTGCGTCGAGCCCGGCTCTGTAAATATTTTCTGCGTGCTCATGATAAGTATCGTAACTCAGTTCATCCTGCACAAAAAGTAAAATCAGGATAGTGCAGGCAACGCCAACGGCAAGTCCGAAGACATTTATTAATGAATAACCTTTATATTTCAGAAAATTCCGAAAGGTAATTTTGATAAAATTTTTAAACATTGTGCCGTCCTCCCCGATTTTGAAAGCGGGGAATTAGACGGAAGGTTGAATGAATGGTTACATTTTTTTACAAATGAGAACTATTGATCTGCCTGAATCACTTTTTTTAATGCAGATAATAGTCTTGGAATATCATCCAAGATGGTTCTCCAAACGATATCGAGATCGACTTCGAAATATCCATGGATAAGTTTATTACGCATTCCAATAACATTCTGCCAAGGAATATCAGAATATTTCTGAAATGTTATTTTTGAGATTTTTGACGCAGCTTCCTCAATTATTTCAATCTATTTAATTATTGATAAAACCAACATTCGATTTGAGTTGAGATCATTCCTCACCTTTCCATGCACAAAAGAAAGAGCTTCTTCAGATGCATCAATCATATGTTTTATTCTTATCTTGTCAAGTTCATCCATACTTCACGACAGCTTCTTTGATAACTTCTTCTCTAAAATAACGGCTTAATTCTTCTTTAGTACGAAGATCAACCTTTCTTCCTAAAATGCCTGATAACTCACGCTGCATCCTAGCCATCCCCAGGTATCCGGGTTTACAACCGGTTTCAAATTCTACAAGAATATCCACATCACTTTCAGAGTCAAATTTGTCTGTTAAGATCGAGCCGAAAAAAGACAGCTTGATGATGTTATTTTCTATACAAAATTTATGTACACTATTTTCATCAAATTCAAATTTCATAAATAAGTTTTCCGGGATTCATTTATGTCTTCAATATAACTAAATAACCTGTTCCCTATTATAATAATTTTATACTTACTTAATTATCGCCATACAACTCATTCCACCATTCCGGCTGATCTTTCAGATACTTATCAAAGTATGCAAGAATAGTACGCGACCACTTATGTCTTTTATGATAATCGGTAACCCAGTGCGCCTGCTGATCAACTTCGATTAATTCAACATCTTTCCCCAGAATTTTCAAAGCTGAATACATTGTCCAACTTTCACCTTTGGGCACGTTCGGATCGATGTTTCCATGAAGAAGCAACAAAGGCGTATTTATTTTATCAGCATGATAAATGGGACTGTTTTCCACATAAATATCTTTTCTGTTCCAGGGATAACTGTTTGCAGTTGCTACGGCGCTATAATCATGTCCCCAGTATCCTTCACCCCAATAACTCGTTAGCGTACTGATTCCTGCATGAGAAATTCCCGCGCGAAACATATTAGTTTTTGTGAGTAGTGACATTGTCATGAAACCGCCGTAAGATGCACCGATGCAGCCGACTCTGTTTCCATCAATAAATTTATGTTCCTTGATAAACCTTGTCGCACCCTGAATAATTTCTTCCGCTGTTGTTTTTCCCCAATCGTTTACATGAGCCGCCGAGAATTCCTGACCGAATCCCACCGAGCCGCTTGGTTGCAGGGTGCAAACGATATAACCATTCGCTGCCCAGATATTTTGCGGGTATCGTCCTTCAAAATTTCTGTCAATAGGACTCGTTCCCCCGTAATAATGCACAACTAAAGGATATTTTTTTTGCGGATCAAAATTCGGAGGATAATACACACGCCCAAGAATTTCTTTTCCCTTCTGTGACTTAAAAGTGTAGTCTTTCACCTCTCCCAATTTTATATTTCTGAAAGAATCAAAATCCGGATCAAGCAGTTTAGAAAATTTTTCACTCGCCAAATCGAGAGTAAAAATGCGTCTTGGTTTGTTGCTGCTTTCACTTATATAAACTGCTTTTGAACCCTCTTCGGAAATATCAATTTTCGTTAAATACTCGTCATCTAAGTTTACGAGCGTGAACATCCTGCTCAAAATATCATATCGATAAAGATGTCTGAAAGACTTATCTGTCGTAACAAAATAAATAAGGTTATTATCTGTCCAATGAATCTCATCAATTGACGGGTTAAAATTTTTCGTAATCGGGTCAATGGATTTGCTTTCAAGATCATAAATAAAAGCCTGATTGTCGTAATCATTCGGCCAGATATTTTTCGGTAAATTTTTTCCGACACCATTAAATGAAGAAGGTCCACCGATCACTAATAATTTTTTACCGTCGGGAGAGAACCGGACTTCCCCGGCAAAAATCATTTCGAAAAGCGAATCTGTTTTAAGAGTATTCAGATTCATGTTATAGAATGTTGTTGTGCTGAACGGCCATTTCGTGGCGTCATACTTTACGCGTGAAAAGATTAATGATTCGCCGCTCTTATTAACATCCCCGATTGATGCGGAAAAATCATTGCCTGTTAATTCGCGCTTAAGACCATTGGGTAAAAACACCTGATGAAGTGTTGTGATATCATTTCCATAAGGCCAACGATCTTCAATTTTTTCATGTCGTTTGAAATTTTTATCCGATGGTTCCGGCGTTTTTGTTTTCGTAAAAAATATTGACAAGGCATCATTATTCCACCTAAAGCCGCTTAGGTCTTTTTCATTTTTCAGCAATTCATAATTTTCACCCGAGGAGAAATCGTAAATCCAAATCGAACCTCCTGCATTTCCTGAAGTCTGGTAAGCGAACATGACTCCGCGCGGCGCCCAGTCAACTTCACCAATGCTAATGCCTCCTCTGAAAATATTTATCAGAGTTCCGTCATATGTATCATAAAATTGTATCCAGCTTTCGTCTTTGTCTTCCTCAATGTCTCGCTGAGAAAATTTCAAAGCGGCAATATTTCCATCCGGCGAAATTGAAATATCGGTTATTTTTACATTATCAAGCAGTTCTTTGAAATTAGCGTAACAGACAGGATCTGTAGTAACGGATAATGAATTCGCAAATTTTTTATCCACTTCAAGCCAGGTTTCAAGATACCATTTCTCGTGCATTTCAGATGATGCTAAAAATTTCACTAGGACGATATGTTTGCCTGTTTCAAGTTTCACATTCGCCGCTATTACTCCGGGAAAAATTTCACCGGTTGAATCGGCAATCTCGTAAGATTCTTTTTTTGTTATTTTTTTACCATCTAAAAAAACTTCGCACATTTGAGGAGATTTTATTTTTAATCCGGCTGATAAGTATCGCTCCGCCTGCAGATAAAACACTTCGTAATACATTTGAGGTGAATTACTCCCTGAGGATTCAAGAACAAGTTCATCACCTGATGTTTCTTTCTCAAGCCAGGTTAGACTCTTAATCGGAGTTAGCTGAAATGTTTCACCTGCTTTCGGGTAAAGACTTTCGAAATCCATTTGTTCAGATGAAAGTATTTCCTTTAGAGCATTTTCACACTTGTTTTCTTTGATGGTGAACGTAGCTGCCGATTCTACAGGACCCAGTTGTAAATATTTCCGAACGTACAGGGTATCGTTCTTTTCATTCGCGGTTAAAGTAACAGCAATAAGAAGAAAGTAAAAAAAGAATGAATTTTTTATTCCAGAGAATTGTTGCATAGTTTTACTCCAAATTTTGGATTCTTAGTAATACAATTATAAGAAAAAGAGAGCTAAAAATTTTTAGGAGTAGAATTAGCGAGATTTGAAGATATGTTGTATATTTTACTCTAGCAAAGATTGACATTGGGAAACTGTAGTACTATTTTCCTCAAAAATTTTATGGGAATTATGCTAACTGAATTCGGAAAAATTTTCATTTTCATTTTGGTCGCAATTCTTTTCGTGATTATTGCTTTTATCATGGCAAAGTTAGTCAGACCCGCACGCCCCACAGTTGACAAATCAAAAATATACGAATGCGGAGAAGATCCTATAGGTTCGCCCTGGATTCAGTTTAACATAAGATTCTATGTTGTTGCCCTGATATTTTTAATTTTTGATGTGGAGATTGTTCTTCTGTTCCCCTGGGCGCTGACTTATCAGGAATTCGGATTTTATGGGTTTGCCGTGGGAATTATTTTTCTTCTCATTCTCGGTCTTGGAATGGCTTACGAATGGCGTAAAGGTGATTTGGAATGGGCAAGACCAAAAATCAAAACACCAGTTTTGAATGATCTGGTGAAAAAAACCGAAAATAAAAATTAGTTTAGCACAAAATTATAGAATGGAATATGGGATTACTCGATCAAGAATTTTCAGAAGGTAACATAGTAATCGCAAAAACCGATGACCTCCTCAACTGGGCTCGCCTATCTTCTTTATGGCAGATGAGTTTCGGGCTGGCCTGCTGCGCTATTGAAATGATGGCTACCTCAGCCTCGCATTATGATTTTGACAGGTTCGGCGTTATGCCCCGTCCTTCTCCGCGCCAGGCTGATTTAATAATTATTTCAGGAACCGTAACCTTGAAGATGGCGTTAAGAATCAAACGTCTTTATGAACAAATGCCTGATCCAAAATATATTATTTCCATGGGAAGCTGCGCTAACTGCGGCGGACCGTATTGGGAACATGGTTATCATGTACTCAAAGGAATTGACAGGGTAATTCCCGTGGATGTTTATGTTCCGGGATGTCCACCAAGACCGGAAGCTCTGCTTGAAGGTCTCTTAAAGTTACAGGAAAAAATCCGTCACGAATCCTTGAGAAAAAAAACAGAATGAAAGAA
>CAZEXO010000071.1:0-16040 GCA_964516545.1 uncultured Melioribacteraceae bacterium | reverse complement strand
TTGGTCGCGTTGAATCTTAGTTCAACCATATACCATCATCTTTGTTAAAAAAATAGCCGATAACCCTATTATCGAATTATCGGCTAATAATTTAAGTAAAAAAATAAAAAGATACTGGATTTTACTAACTCAGTATTTTCCAGTCATATTATTATTAGTTATCCAAGTTAATTACAGTCTCTGTAATTTCATTTGGACCTACAGTCATTACTACTGTTATTTTACCACCCGCTGAGCCGTCTTCTGTTCCTGTTGCAGTAAGTTCAATTTCATCTGCTCCAATTACAGCAGCAACATCCGCACTCATGTTACCGGTTCTAACTAGACTAGCCGGAACAGCCCATGTTGTTCCATTGTTACGGCTTCCATCAAAAGAGCTTCCACCACCACCTAAAGCGCCTGGTTTTCTGAAATGTTGTTGAGCGTTTGCTGCTAAGTTAGTTAAGTCTGCAACCAATGCATCAGCATTTGCCTGAACGCTGCTTGCTGTGAATACATTAATACCTACGACTACCGCGATACCAACAATGATAACGCCTAATACGATGAGAAGAAGTTGTTGTTGACCCATGATTTACTCCTATAAAGTTGTTTGTGTTTAGTTAGTTAATAATAATTTTTAATTACGCGGATTCGCATCATAATCATTCGGCGTAATTGTAAAATCCACTTTAACAGAATCGTTACCGGTAACCACTTCATTTCCAATTGCTAAAATTCTAATTTCCTGTTCACCAAGATTTGTTATCACAAATCTTCCGTTGGCTGTTTCTCTTAAGGGAAGAGGTATTTCCCAGTTATTAAAAGTTCTTCCGCCGCCGCCTAAAGCCTGCGGTTTTCTGTAATACTGATGAGCCATCGCCGCCAGATTTACACATTCATTAATTAAATTATCTCTTTTTACCTCAACAGCATTCGCGGAAAATAAATTTATACCCATAATGATAGCTAATCCGACAATAATAACACCAAGAACAATAAATAAAAGCTGCTGCTGACCCATTCAAATAATCTCTCATAATGTTCGGTAAATTCTTCCGAGAACACTGATCTCACTTACGCAAATATCGAACCAAGTCAGGAGACAAAATATTTCAATCTGAAATCAGGCTTAAGTTGCAAAATTATTTGTGAAAACAAAAGGATTTTTTTCGATTAGAATAAAAATCCGGTAAAATTGTCATCTTACCGGAAATTATTACGTGTAATACCAGGCAAAGCATTAAGGTGGGATAAATTTAGATTTATTTTACCTTAATATGAAGTTCTCTTAATTGACCTTCTTCAACATGGGTCGGTGAATCATCCATGAGCGAAAGCCCGCTTGAAGTTTTAGGGAAAGCGATAACATCACGGATTGAAGTTTCTCCGGCGAACAACATTGTCATGCGGTCGAATCCAAAAGCAATTCCGCCATGAGGAGGCGCCCCGAAACGAAACGCGTTCATAAGGAACCCGAATTTCTCTTTTGCCTCTTCATCCGAGATACCCAATGATTTAAACATTTTTGATTGTAGATCGGAGTTTGAAATTCGTATGCTTCCTCCGGCTATTTCATTTCCGTTAAGCACGAGATCATAAGCTTTAGCTCTTACTTTTCCGGGGTCGGTTTCCATTAAATCAATATCTTCAAGTTTCGGTGATGTAAAAGGATGATGCATGGCGTAAAAACGTTTAGTCTCCTCGTCCCACTCAAAAAGCGGGAAATCAGTTACCCATAGGATTGCCGGCTCAGCATCATTCTTAATCAAATCAAGTCTCTTGGCCATTTCGAGTCTAAGCGCGCCAAGGTAACCGAGTGATTTATATTTTGGTCCTGATAAAATAAACAGGAGGTCTCCGGGTTCAGCTCCCATTTTTTGAACGAGAGTATTTTTTTCAGCATCAGTGAGGAATTTTGCGATCGGAGCTTCGAGATCATTTTCTTTAACCCGCATCCAGATCAAACCACCCGCGCCAAGTTTTTTAACAAAATCGGTGAGAACATCCAGTTGATTTCTTGTATATTCTCCACAGCCTTTTGCGACAAAGCCGGAGATTATTCCATTAGTTTTTACGGCATCCTGAAATACCCTGAACTGAGATTCGGTAAAAACATCTGTCAGAGTGATTATTTCAAGTCCGAAACGTAAATCAGGCTTATCGCTTCCGAAGCGCTCCATTGCTTCATCATAAGTTAATTTCAGGATTGGAGTCTTCAATTCATAATTTTTTATTTCCCTGAAAAGAATTTTCATCAGTCCTTCAACCAGTTCAAATATATTTTCCTGATCAATGAAGGACATCTCAACATCTATCTGAGTGAATTCGAGTTGTCTGTCAGCGCGTAAATCCTCGTCGCGAAAACATTTAACAATCTGAAAATATCTGTCGTAACCGGAAACCATTAATAATTGTTTATAGGTTTGAGGTGATTGGGGAAGCGCGTAAAATCTCCCTTTATGCAATCTGCTTGGCACAAGAAAATCGCGCGCGCCTTCAGGAGTGCTTTTCATGAGAACGGGCGTTTCCACTTCGATGAAATTATTTTCATCAAAATATTTTCTTGCGAGCTGGGCCATTTTATGACGCAGAAAAAGATTACGCTGCATTTTCGGACGGCGCAGATCCAGATAACGATATTTCAGTCTGAGATCCTCGCTCACATCAACGTTATCACTTATCATAAAAGGAACCGTTTCAGCTTCATTAAGAATAATTAATTCATCAACCATAACATCGATAAGACCTGTAGGCAAGTTCGGATTCTCTGTTCCCCCAGGCCTTTTTCTTACTTTTCCCTTAATGGAAATAACATATTCGGTTCTTAATTCTTTTCCTTTGTTATGTGAATTTTCGTTATAGGAAGGTTCAAAAACAATCTGTGTGATTCCGTATCGATCACGCAGATCAATAAATATAACTCCGCCTAAATCACGTCTGGTATCGACCCAGCCATTTAAGACAATATTTTTATCGATATCAGTTTCACGCAATTCACCGCACGTGTGTGTTCTTGTTGTAAAAGTCATTACTTTTAATTCCTCCATAGCGAAAAATTCAGATGCAAAAATACGCAATTAATGTTCTCTAAATCAACCTAAGATGGAAATTATGACTCCAAAAACCCAACTTCTTTAAGAAAAATGTTTTTTCTGCAACATATTATTTGCATAAAACGAATATTTACCTTATGTTTTGAGCCAACAATTCAACAATAACTAAATAAGTAAGGTAAACATGCTTGACGCGATTGATATCCAGGTTCTGAACATCCTTCAGGAAAAGGGCAGAACCAAACGAAATGTTATTGCCGAGGCTGTTGGTTTGTCGCTTCCGTCTTTGAGTGAAAGACTTAAAAAGCTGGAAGAACACGGGGTAATTGAGGGTTACTACGCGAGATTAGACAAAAAAAGATTCGGCTATGATATCATGTGCATGATAACAGTTGTAATGGATTCTTCAAAAAATTATTCAAAACTGGTGGCACATGTGAAAGAAACTCCGGAAATACTGGAGTGCTATTCGATTCTTGGTGAGGGTTCTCATCAATTAAAAGCAGTAGTAAAAGACACTGAATCGTTAGAAAAATTATTAACTAAAATTCAGTCATGGCCGGGAGTGACCCGGACCATAACAAATTTTGTATTATCCACTATTAAAGAAACAACCAAAATTAATATCTAAGGAGATGTTATGGCGGACACCAACTCATCTGTAACCAAAATACTGAACTATGTAAAAACCAACAAAATTCAGTTCATCGATTTTAAGTTCATGGATTTCCCCGGCCAATGGCAGCATTTCACTGTTCCAGCGTCTGAGCTTTCGGCTGATTCCTTTGAAAATGGATTCGGATTCGACGGTTCTTCAATGCGTGGATGGAAAAGTATTGAAGAGAGTGATATGCTTATTATTCCCGATCCTGAAACAATGTTTGTAGACAAATTTATTGACGCACCTACCATAAGTTTAATTTGCGATGTTTACGAGCCGGCTACAAAGGAAAAATATTCCCGCTGCCCTCGCAATATTGCTCAGAAAGCAGAAGCTTATTTAATTTCAACCGGATTGGCCGATACTTCTTATTTCGGCCCTGAAGCGGAGTTTTTTGTTTTTGACGATGTAAGGTATGATGTAACTTCGAACTCTTCTTTTTATGCTGTAGATTCTGTTGAAGGACAATGGAATTCGGGACGTGAAGAATTTCCGAATCTGGGTTACAAACCGCGTTACAAGGAAGGTTATTTTCCCGTTCCTCCAACTGACTCTTTGATGGATCTTAGAAATGAGATGGTGCTGAATCTTATTGACGCCGGTTTACACGTTGAAGCTCAGCATCATGAAGTTGCAACAGGCGGACAATGTGAAATTGATCTTCGTTTTGCGCCTCTTGTAAAACAAGCCGATTCATTACTTATGTTCAAATATATTGTGAAGAACACAGCGCGCAAGAACGGAAAGACTGTTACTTACATGCCCAAACCACTTTTCGGCGATAACGGTTCGGGTATGCATGTTCACGTAAGTTTATGGAAAAAAAATAAACCTTTGTTTGCAGGTAATGGTTACGCGGGTTTGAGTGAACAGGCGTTATATTTTATAGGCGGAATTTTAAAACATGCGGCTTCACTGCTTGCTTTTACGAATCCGATAACAAATTCATACAAACGTCTCGTTCCCGGTTATGAAGCTCCAGTCAATCTTGCTTACTCGCAAAGAAACAGAAGCGCCTCGATAAGAATCCCGATGTACTCAGCTAATCCTAAAGCAAAAAGAATTGAATTCAGATGTCCCGATCCTTCGGCTAATCCCTATCTCGCGTTTTCTGCAATTCTTATGGCGGGACTTGACGGCGTTCAAAACAGAATTGAACCGGGCGATCCGCTTGACAAAGATATTTACGATCTCCCGCCTGAAGAATTAGCAAATGTTCCTTCAACCCCGGGTTCGTTACAGGAAGCGCTTGAAGCCCTTGCAGATGATCATGATTATTTATTAAAGGGTGATGTGTTTACTGAAGATGTTATCAATTCGTGGATTAAATATAAGATGGAGAAAGAAGTTAAACCGTTTGCACTCCGTCCGCATCCATATGAATTTCAATTGTATTACGACGTTTAGAAACCCTCATACATCCCTGATAGGGACCCGATTCGCGTTAAGGTCGGGTCCTTATCTTTTAACTCTCATCACTTAAAATAATCTCCTGAGTTCTTAATGAACGGGGAAACTGACTTTTTAAACCCGTCTGTGTTGCAACAGCCGTTCCAATAACATTTCCGCCGAACCTTACAACTTTTTGCCCCAGTGAGTCGTATCCTTTTTTAATCACCCCGCCGTCCATATAAATATTCAACTCCTCGTCAGTCAGATCAATAATGTTGGCATTGATAAATTTTCCCAGTAACCTGGCGGCGTGACTGTGAAGAACAATGTACTCATTTTTATCAACCTTGCCGAATTTGATTCCCAGTCGTTCATAAATTTCCAGGTAATTCATATTCCAGTTTTTATTAAGGAAATAAATATCACGGGTTTTATGAAGGAATTGATACTGGTTAAGAACATCCCAGTCAATTTCGTAATAATCGCTTAATCGTTTCACATAATTTTTTACTTTTTTATTTTCAGCCGGGAGAAAAGCCAAATCACTTCCCCGTGATATATTCTTGGGCGGAATTTCAGTTTCTCCGGTTTTTCGTAACTTCACGATAAAAAAACCTTCGGAATTAATTTCCCATGGAAGAATTCTTCTTGCTTTTTTCAGTTCATCCGAAAATTTTTCGCCGTAAGCTTCAACCAATCCATCATGTGACGGAACGGGCAAATTAATTTCTTCAACGACAACAGGATACCTGCGCAACACTTTATTAATTATATATTCATTCTCTTCGAAAGTAATCGTGCAGGTTGAGTATAATATTTCGCCGCCCACTTTTGCCATTTTAATTGCGCTTATTAATAATCTTAACTGAAGATCACTGATGCGGCTCACTTGTTCGGTGTTCCACCAGTTACTTATTTCGCCTTTCTTTTGAACAATGCCGAGTCCGCTGCACGGGGCGTCAACAAGTATTTTATCAAAATGGTGATCGTATACTTTACTAAGAACTTCTCCCTTGTAACGAATGATTCCTAGATTCACAAGATTCATTCGGTCTGCATTAAAAACAAGAGAGCGAATTCGTTTATTGCTCGGCTCATTTGCAACCAGGGTTCCGCGGTTCATCATCATTTCAGCAAGTTGAGTTGTTTTTGATCCTGGAGCCGCGCATAAATCAAGCGTTACATCATTTTCATCGGGTTTGAGAATGAGCGGCGGAATCATTGATGACAAACTTTGAATGTAATAATGTCCTAAAGCATGTTCGATAGTTTTTCCTATTTTATCGTAACCTTCAACCACGCGATAAGCATTTGGGATATTATCGACGGGACTTACAACAATTCCATAAGCGGCTAATTTTTTTACAAGCAGAGTATGATCTTCAATCGTGAATGAAAAACGCAGGTAAGATACCGGATCACCTTTAATATATTCGGAATACTTTTTTTCATACTCCTGACCGAATAGTTCAATCAGATAGTCTGAAATTTTTTCGCTTAATTCAATCAATAAATTATCCTGTTAATATCTTTGTAAATTGAGTGCGTGAAAAATCTGATTGGAAACCTGACGGAAATTTTTCCCTCCCTGAAATTTTGATTTATAATCCTTTTCGATAGCCATCAAAATCTGGTCAATTGAAAGTTCGTAAGCTTTCACAACTGAGGTAATATCTTTCTCATCAGTAGGAACAGAAACCCACATCGGTTTATTTCTGTTTGCGTAAAGATAATATTTGGCTTCAACAAGACTTTGAACCTGAAAATGAACGTTACCGTTGCTTTCAATAATTTCGAATGTACCGAACAATTCCTGACCCAGCAATAAAATCCTTCCGGGAAAACTAACCTCACGTGTTTCAATTTCACCAAGGAAATCTTCGGGAAATTTTTTCAGCAGTTCATTTCTGATTCTGCCCACCCATGTTTCAACGAATTCTTTTTCGTCCATGATTTTATCTTCCGTTATTTTTGAAATTTCAAATCAGCTTCTTCAGGAGATTCAATCCATTCAGCTACAAAAACATTTGTATCTCTGCTCGGTTTTTTATCCGATCTCCGGTTTGAAGCGAAAACGAGTTTATCTCCTTTAAAAGAAAACATAGGGAACGCGTCAAAAGTACCCGAATGAGTAATCTGAACAAGATTTTTTCCATCAATTCCAATCATAAAAATATCGAACAATCTTCCGCCGTTGTTGATTGAATGATGATTGGAACTAAAAAGAATTCTTTTTCCATCCGGGTGAAAAAAAGGCGCCCAATTTGCCCCGGGTAAATTTGTTACCTGAATTACGTTTTCACCATTAATATCCGAAACAAAAATATTCATATCCTTCGGTTCAACAAAACCCTTACTTAATAATTCTTTGTATGAATCAATTTCTTCTCCGACCGGACGACTGGCCCGCCAGACGATTTTTTTTGAATCACGCGAAAAAAAAGCGCCGCCGTCGTAACCGGTTTTATTTGTCAGCTGCAAAAGATCACCCGTGCTTATTTCGTAGCGCCATAATTCCAAATCACCCGATCGTGTTGAGGTAAAAATAATATATTTACCGTCAGGTGAAACAGTAGCTTCAGCGTCGTAACCATGTCCGCCGATGAGCAGCTCCTGAGAATCTGTTTTTTTATCGGTTACAAAAATATCATAACTGTCATGAATAGGCCAAACATATCTTCCGCCGGAAAACATTTCGGTATGCGGGCAATCTGCATCAGCCTCGTGCGTTGAAGCGTAAATAATTTTTCCGTCGGATAAATAATAACTGCAGGTTGTTCTTCCTTTGCCTGTTGAGACGAGACGATATTGTTCTCCATCCGATAACCCGGATCCATCGGCTGACATTTCAAAAATCTGATCACATCCCTGATTATTTATTTTATTCCAGTCACTCTGAAAAACCAGCTTGGTATCATCAAAGCTCCAATATGCTTCGGCATTATTTCCGCCGAATGTTAATTGTTTGATATTGCGTAAATGAATCTCGCCGGGAAACCGGAGTGAGTCTTTTTGTGGTTCGTATTCGTTTTTACCCTGAGCGTTGAGGATTGGATTAAAATTTATAAAAATAAGTATGGCACTCAGCAGAGCGCTAAAATTTCTATAGTTCACGGTATATTCCTTTCGAAAAATTTTATGTGGTTTTAACGGAACCGGCTTTCTGTTTTTTATTCACCTGAAATAAAATAATAATTCCGAGGATGACATATGGAATGCTAAGGAGCTGGCCCATATTCAGTAACATATTCTCTTCGAAATAGGTTTGATTTGCCTTGATGAATTCCACGAAAAATCGAAAAGTAAAAATGTATATAAGAAGAATGCCAAGAAGCTTGCCTTCGGGAATATTTCCTGCTTTTCTTTTATAATAAAGAATGAGAAAGATGAATAGAATAAGATAGGCAATTGCCTCATAAAGCTGGGCAGGATGACGCGGAATCGAATCTACCGAAACAAACTTAAACGCCCACGGTACATCCGTCTGTGTTCCATAAATTTCCGAGTTAAATAAATTCCCCATCCTGATAAAGAACGATGATAATGCCGCGACAATGGCAATCCTGTCAATCAGCCATAAATAAGAATATTTTCTTCCCTTGCGCATAAACAGATAGAGCGCAATAACAATACCAACCGCGCCGCCATGACTCGCGAGTCCGCCTTTCCATATCTGAAGTATTTCCAGGGGATTTAGAAAATAATATTCGGGATTATAAAATAAACAATGACCCAATCTGGCTCCGACTATTACCCCGGTAACAACATACCAGACGAGATCATTGAGGTCTTCTGTATTTTTATTTTCTTTCTTAAATATCCACAGTAAAATCTGAAGACTGACTATAAACGATGAGGCGAACAACAATCCGTACCATCTTAGACTTAGAGGACCAATCGCGATTATTTCAGGATTCACATTCCATTCTATCAAGAGTTTTCTCCCCTAATTATTGCTCTTCAGTTTTTGATGAAAGTTTGCTGCGGCATAACCCAATACTGATATCATAATTATTGTTGCGCCGGAGGCTAAATTTAAGTAATAAGACAAAAATAAACCACTGCCAGTAAACAACATACCCAATAGGATTGAAAGTATCATAACGCCTTTCAGACTTCGCGAATAAAGAAGGCTGATTGAAGCCGGGATTGAAAGCATCGCAACTACAAGAATAATTCCTACTAATTTTATCAACAGAACAGTTGTTAATGATATTAGCAACAGCAGCCCGAAATAAATTCTTTTCACCGGCAACCCGATAACCGCGGCAAATTCCTCATCAAATGTTACTGCCTGGAATTGATCAAAGAATACAATAATGAAAATTACTATTATTATGTCAACTGTTAGCATAATGTAAAGTTCATTCCCCGGTATTGTTAATATATTTCCGAACAAATAGCCCATCAGGTTTGGAATATAACCTTCTTTCATACTTATGAATAAAACGCCGAGAGCCATACCAACAGCCCACATAATACCAATTAAAGAATCTTCTCTTCTGCTTTCGTGATACCTCAATAAAACAATAAACACAGATGCCGCGAAGGCAAATAACATTGCACCCCATAGCGGATTGAATCCCAATAAAAATCCAAGTCCAATTCCGCCATACGCAGTGTGAGCAATTCCGCCGCTGATAAAAACCATTCGTTTTATTACCACGTAGGAACCTATTATCCCAAAAGCGATGCTCGCTAAAAATCCGGCGATTAATGCATTCACAAAAAAATCATACTGCAAAATTTCAGGCATATTTATCAATGTTTATGATTATGAAAAACACGATGCGGTACACCGTGAGCAATTAGATCAACAGGACATTTATATGTCGATTCCAACATTTCTTTCGTAATTTCTTTTGAGTCATGAAAGATAAGTGATTTATTCAGACACGCGATTTTTTTTACATAACTAGATACTGCTCCGATATCATGCGATACAAGTATGATTGTAATACTCCTGTTTAGTTCCGTTAAGAGATCATAAAAACTCTGTCCATGCAGTCTATCAACATTGGCTGTCGGTTCATCCAGAAGCAAAATTTTCGGCTGACTGATAAGCGCTCTGGCTATCAGAACGCGTTGTAATTCACCTCCGGATAATTCATTTATCTTTCGCTCAACAAATTCTGTTAAGCCCACTTTTTCAAGCGCCGAAACCAACAGATCAGATTCCGATTTTTTATTCCACGATCTGCCTCGTCCGAGCAGTCCCATTCTTACAACATCACCTACTGAAACAGGATAATCAATATCGAACGTGTTAAACTGAGGAACATATCCAATAAGCGATTTTTGCTCTTCAAATGGTTTACCGAAAATTTTGACCATTCCTTTTTCGTGAGGAATAAGTCCTACGAGCGATTTCAGGAATGTAGTTTTTCCCGCGCCATTCGGGCCAATAACGCCTAAAAATTCCTCATGCCTCAAAACAAGATTAATATCCTCAAGTACAATTTTTCCTTTGAGGCGAACGTACAGATTTTCTATTTCCAGAGAATATACGTCATTCATCGTATTCAATAATTTTGTTCGTAACATCAATTACATTTTCCAGAAAATCTTCCGGGAGCGGATCGATTACAACCAGGCTGCCACCAATTTCACCAGCTATTAGTTTTGCCGTGTTGCTGACAAACTGGGGCTGAATAAATACGGCTTTTATCCCAAGACTTTTTGCTTTGTTGATTATAAATGTTAAATCTTTTGCTCCGGGTTCCTTCCCATGATTCTCAATTGCCATCTCCTCTAATCCATAGTAGGAAGTAAAATAAATCCAGGCAGGATGATAGGTAAGAATTGTTTTTGTTTTTAGACCGCTCAACTTTTCTCTGGCGATATTATCAACCGAATCAATCTCGTGCATAAACTGCGAATAATTTTTTTTATAATAATCTGAATTCAGCGAATCAATACTTTTCAACGTTTCATAAATATTTCCGGCGATTATTTTTACTTCACCGGTTCCATTCCATACATGGTGATTATGGTCCTTTATTATAATTCCGGGTGAAGAATCGTAAACGGGAATATTTCCTTTCACAACGGAAAGTTTTTCGAGCCAGATATTTTCAAAATCAAATACTTCACCGCACCGGATATATAAATCAGCATCAGCCGCCGTCGTAAGATTTTGTATCGTTGGTTCGAACTCTTCAGGATTAAATCCGGCGGGCAACATACAATTTACTTCAACTTTGTCTCCGCCGATTTTTTCAGTAATTCCCTTGTAGGTAGGTAACGACACCGTAATTTTTATTTTTTCTGTTTCAGGCAAATCTTCTTTTTTGCATCCGGTAAAAATTATTAACGTAACAAGTATTATTGTGATAAATAATTTTATTTGCATTTGGGACATACTCCTACGAATTCCATGTGGTGTTCTGTAATTTTGTAATCAGTGAGATTTTGTATTTTCCCCAGGAAACATACATTCAGTTTTTCAATTCTTCCGCATTCGCTGCAAATTATATGATGGCAATGTTCGGCATTAATAAGTTCATAACGTATTTTTTTATCCCCCATGTTTATTTCGCGAACTACATTTAGACTGCAGAATAATTTTATATTTCTAAAAACCGAGGCAAAATCCACGCTGTTCAACTTTTCATGAATTTCACCCAATGATAAAGGCGACTGGGATTTTTTAAGAACCTGCAGAATTTTTTTTCGCGGCGTTGTGATTTTTATTCCGAGCTTTTTTATTTCTTCAGTAATTTTTTCCATGACGAAATCTAATGATACTTTATTCTCCTTGCAATTCATTTGCATTTACGAGCAAATTATTCAAAACCAACAAATTGAAAAAGCTTAAATAATTTATGGCAATTGTACTGATTTTTTTTGACAGATAATCATTTATATTAATCATCAATCTTAAGGAATTATGGTTTGCGACCGGAAGATGTGAAAAATATTATCCGTAAAAGTTTCACCACAGAATTAAAAACATTAGGTTCGTTCAAGCAAAAATATATTCTCATGGTAAATCTAAAAAATAGTTTTAAGGAGCTTCCTGAATTTCTTATCTATAAATTAATTTCAGATGAATGTGAAAAAATAAACTACAAAAAAAATAAAGAGAAATATATCGAAGAATTTCTAAATCGTATTTTTCCCATAATATCCGGAAAGACAACTGAACAATGAGCCTGTTCTCTTTTATCTTTATTCTTCAGGGTGAAGATCTCAACACTTTGCTGAATTATTTCTTTGATTTAGGCAACCCGGTTTTTTATTCTCTGATCATTACTTTTATAGTATATCTCACAATCACCTCGAATTACACCATCAAAATTATTCCGTTCGAAGAAAGATTTTTACGCGATAAACAAGATCTTGAAAAAAGTCACCTTAACGAAATCCAGTCATTAATTAATATGAACCCCGATCCGATTCTGAAAATTGATCATCTTTTCCGCATAACACATTTTAACGAGACGGCTGTTGCCATGTTTCAAAATCTTGAGCAACCACATATACTACTCACTCAACTCTCCGGAATGGATGATAATCGGGAACTGCAGGATATAAGAACAGGAAAAGTAAAAACTCTCTCCGAACTAAACGAGAATTTCACTTTCACACTCAGGATTAAGGACAATACTTTTTACGGAAGAATTATGATGAACAAAGAGAGAACAGCCGCGATTGTCAACCTTCATGATTCAACCGCTTATTTCAGATTCGAAAAAGAATATTACCATATGATTGATCTGCTGGAAGAGGAAAAACAATACTCGCTTGACAAAATAGAGCAGGAAAAATTCAGAATCGCCCAGGATCTTCACGACGGCGTGGGTCAGGTTTTTTCAACCGCTAAACTTCATTTGATACGTCTGACAAACTACATTGACAACCGTGACATTATGGATGTTTTTGAAAGCTCAATGCATTTGTTAAGCCAGGGAATTGATGAACTGAAACATGTAACTTTTGATCTGCGACCGAAAGTTCTCGCGGAATTAGGTCTCGCTCTTGCTGTTAAAGATATGATTTCACTGGCAATTCACGGGAAAGCCATAAGTCTATTATACAGTTTTGAAGATGATTTTCAGAACATCGATGAACGCCTTGAGCTGGCTGTTTACAGAATAATTCAGGAATTACTTTCCAACGCGTTAAAACATTCCCACGCGACGGAATGTTATATTCAGTTACATAAAAAAGAAAATGTTATCAAAATTTTGTATTATGACAACGGATGTGGATTTAATTTTGAAGAGATGATTCATTCGGGTGACAAAATGAAAAACATGGGACTTAAAGGCATGGCGGAAAGAACCGAACTTTTTAAAGGAGTTTATAAATTTCAGTTGTTGCAGACAGGCGGAATGCGCGTTACTTTTGATATACCATTTAAATCGAAAAATACATGAGCGAAAAACCGATTACTATTCTTATGGCTGACGATCATCAGCTTTTCAGAGCGGGACTTATCAGTCTTCTTAAAGACGACAAAGAAATTCTTTTCATAGGCGAAGCGGCAAACGGCGATGAGATGATTCATAAATATTTCGATCTTAAACCCGATCTTATTCTAATAGATATTTCCATGCCCGAACTTTCGGGAACCATGGCGCTCAAAGAGATAAGAGCGCTTGACCCAAAAGCAAGAGCGCTTTTTCTTACTATGTATGAAGGAGAAGAATATATTTTTTATACCATGAAACTTGGCGGCAGGGGACTAGTAAATAAAAATGTTATGAAAGGAGAATTAATTTACGCCATTAAAGAAGTTCATGCCGGGCGGCGGTATTTCGGGCGCGGTTATAATGAAGCGCAGCTCGAAGAATTATCAATCAGATATGAACACCTCGCCATAGCCACAATTGATCAATACACCCGCCTCTCGCCCAAAGAAAGAGATGTTCTTAAACTTATTGCCGAAGGAATTACCAGCGCTCAAATGGCGGTTAAACTCGGCATCAGCAAAAGAACCGTGGATTCTCACAGACATAGTCTCATGGATAAACTAAAACTGAAATCACTCCCCGAGCTGATTGCCTATTCAATAAGATTCACCATGGCAAACAAGCTGCTTATGAAAGATTGACTTAAAAAGAATATATAATTTTTAGAATTGCTCTCCATTACGAATTGATTATTGGCTTAAAATAGATTGCCACAATAGTTTATTAAATAGTCAGGATTAAACTTTCCTTTACGGTTTACGATAATCAATTGTACTTCAAAACTTAAAATGGGGTGTCAAATGAAAAATGTCTTAAAAGCTGTTTTAGTTTTATTTTTATTTTTTGTTTTATTTTCATCTGCCGTTAATGCTCAGGTTATCGGTAAAATTTTCACCAAAGGTGAAGTTCAGACTCTTTTTGGTAAAGCCGACAAGTCAGTTACTTTTTCCAAAAACACTTTGGATATCTTCTTGAAACACGTGGAAGATAATGTTATGTTTATGTTAAAAGATAATCAATTAATTATAAGGACGGGCGAAAAGGTACTTTACCCGGCGGGCTATAAAATTGATCCGGCTGATGTTTATCACGTATTCAGTAAAGATTTAGTTACCGCTTTACTTAATTACATGTTAGGTAATGAAAAACTTTCTGCCGCTGCTGCAGACGAAGTTATGTTTGAGATGATTGGGGATGTTATGGTTGTTACTTATGGTGCTTATGCTTTGGAATTTGCTTTCCCATGTCCACCTTCTTGTCCATAATTATCAAATGAATCTATATTACATATCTGGATTTCTTTTAACTTTTACCTTTATATTGCCAGTTTTTAGGCAATATAAAGGTTATTATTTTTATTATTTCTTTCTTTTATCATGCTCTGGATTGTTATCCATTCTCTTGCTCTGGGGATTAAAAATAAATGCAAATATTATAATATTATTAGTTTCCCATTTTCTTATATATTCTTTACATCCAAATTTCTTTTCTAAAAAACTTAATTATTCTCTTCTTATTGTTTATATAACTATGTCATTCTTAGTGTATTTTTTTCTTGAGTATCCATCTTTATTCATTTACTTCATTCTTTTACACCTGACAATTGTTTATTTTATTTCGTACAGAATGTTAAGATTTGTTCACAAGTATCTTGAAGTAAAATACTTTCATCTTGCACTTTTGCTTTACGAGATTAGCGTTATTGGTAAATACCTATCACTGATAATGAATCTTTCAACAGGGATACATTATTTCACAATTACAAACATTTTTCAAATTTTCCTTGCGATCTTTTTCTGTATATATCGTGAAGACACACCTTACAAAGCCATTAAGCTTACCTGGAATGATGACCTGATACGCGACCATCTTGAATCGCCTTATTTCAAAAAGTGGGATATATAAGGACATTACTCCGAACACTTATCTTTTAGTTAAAACAGGCTTGTGGCTTCGGCGCTTCGACCATGCCAGAGGCAGGTAAACAAGCTCAGCACAAGTATGACCGGGGAAAAACTCAGGTCTACTCAGCCACCGAGTGAGTTATTCGAATTGTTGCAAGAAGCGTTGGTCGCTGAGTGTCCGAGCCCCACGAGGATGTACCGAAGCGACAGGATGCTTAGCCACCAGGAGATTTTTGAAACCATGAACTATAAAAGCACGGCTGTGCTGCAAAAAATTATAGCAATAATTTTCGCTACTCTTTCCAGATAAAGTCAAAAAGAAGGTATGAAGCTGTAAGCATAATAACATCATAACAAAGAAGAATAACCAGTTCAACATAAGACTCTTCAATTGTTTTTCCGTCAATTGAAAACTTTGTTATCTCGAGAAGAATGAGAATCAACGGAAGTAAAATCGGGAATGAGAGAACCGGGTAAAGAGTTCCCTTGCCGCTCGCTTTGGAAATAATTGCCGCGAAACTGCCTTCAAAACTTTCTCCGTTATAGTTAATAATTCCAATATATGCTTTATTGGTTAATGTATTTTGAATCAATGATTTGCCATACAGTTTCCCGGATTTGCTCACCAAGC
>CAZEXO010000070.1:0-16259 GCA_964516545.1 uncultured Melioribacteraceae bacterium | reverse complement strand
CTTCAACTTCCTGGAGTTTCATGGCTGCTTCAATTTTTGCACGGAGTTCGTCGGTTAATTTTCCCTGTTCTTCGATGCTGTTGAGAACTGTTTTTTTTCGTTCTTCAAGAATAGTGAGATAACTCAGCCTGTCTTCAATTTCGCGAAGCTGATCTTCATCAAGTCCTCCTGTATGCTCTTTTCGATAACGAGCGATAAAAGGAACTGTAGCTGCCTCTCCAAAAAGTGATATGACTGTTTGAACCTGTTTTTCTTTCAGTTGAAGTTCGGCTGCTATTACACCGGGTATGTTCATCGTTTCTCCATAATTTATTCGCGGGGACAAATCAAAAGGAAAAATAGTTCTTTTACAACTTGATTGTTAATGATTGTTTGTGTAGTCGGGTATAAAAAAGTTACATTGCTAATCCAAAAATAAAATAAGACTAAATATAATGAAGTAAAGTATGAGCTGAGTTCGTAAAGGAGTATGAGGTAAAATCCTTCAATGAAATGCATGAGAAAATTTAAATTATCCTATTGCAGTATCGAAAATTCCATAACGAAGGTGAACCTTATTCTCTTATTTGTCTGGATATTATGATGCCTGAAATGGATGGAAAAGAAGCTCCGGGAGTTATAAGGAAAATGGAACGTGAAGCAAAAGTGATTCCTGAAAGTGAAACGAAAATTGTGATGGTAACAGCGCTTGACACACCAAAAGATGTGATGGATGCGTTCTATAAAGGCGGGTGTACTTCGTATCTGGTTAAACCAATATTAAAAGCCAAAATAGTTCAGGTACTGAAAGAACTGAAGCTTGTTTAAGTTGTGAACCGGTTTTCAGTAAAAGACGTTTAGCGTGAATATTTTTGAATAAAAAGTACATGAGGACTCCATGAAACAATTTTTTATTTTTATTTTGACAATTGCAGTAGTTATTAATGCCGGTGATAAAAAAGAGGGAACTGAAAAACCATCGCCGGACAAAGTGATTGAAATACTAAAAGCCGGCAATGACAGATTCGTTAAAGGCGAATCAATTTATCCCCATACGGACAAAGCCAGGCTTATGCAGGCTGGAACAGAAAACCAGGGAGACCATGCTTATGCAACAATACTTTCATGTTCCGATTCAAGAGTTCCGGTTGAATTAATCTTTGATGCCGGGATAATGGATATTTTTGTTGTTCGCGTTGCAGGAAATGTTTGCGACACTGATGAAATTGGTTCTATTGAATACGGACTCGCGCATGTAAACACGCCCGTTCTTGTTGTTCTCGGGCATACTCAATGCGGTGCTGTAACCGCCGTAACAAATGCAATTGAAGGTCATGGTCACGAACTTGAAAGAAATATTCCTCCGCTCGTGGAAAATATAAAACCGGCTGTTGAAAGAGCAAAGGCAAATTTCCCGCATAAACACGGAGCTGATATTATTCCCGAAGCGATTGTTGAGAATGTGTGGCAGGGAATTCATGACCTGTTTATGGAAAGTCCCGCTGTACGTGAACTTGTGCATGAAGGAAAATCAAAAGTGACAGGCGCAATTTATGATGTTAGCACCGGTGAAATTGAATGGCTCCCGGAAAATAAAGTGAGCGATATTCTGAGAGAAGTAGAAGCGAACCCAGGGAAAGCCACGAACAAAATGGCTCATTAGTTGTACGCAAATACATAACGTTCTTTCGGTTATCTGTTGGGAACTGTATATCCCTTGTTTATTTCACCACTAATGACGGCGCTAACGGGAGTCAATGTAATTCCTGTTATTTTTATCATTCCTTCAATAGCAATATTTTCATTCTTCTGTGCTGTGTTGATGATTAAAAATATCAGGGGACAGTTCTGATTAATTTGGAAACTGAGATTATTATTTGAGTGTCATTGTTCAAAAGTAATTTAAAAATTTCAACGGATTATTTAGTTATCCTCACCTGTCTTTCTCCTTTGTTATGCTTAATTTTGCACTATGAAAGAAAATCAGGACATAGATTTTCGCGAACTACTTAAGCCGGAAATTATGATTCGTCTTTATTCCAGGGGACTTTTCCCCTTTGGCGAGGAAGACGGAACTGTAAACTGGTATTTGCCAGAAATGAGGACAATCATTCCTCTTGATGATTACAGCATTCCCAGATCTCTTAGAAAGTTTATGTTAACCTGTGATTTTGAATATCGTTTCGATTATGATGTAATGAGCGTTGTAAGAAAATGCGCCGAAAGGGAAAAAACCTGGATCAGTGATGAGCTTATAAAAGGTTACGAGGGACTTCATAAATTAGGCTACTTGCATTCAGTTGAAGTTCACAGAAAGGGAAAACTTATCGGGGGACTTTATGGAGTTGCTTATCGCGGTGCGTTTTTCGGCGAGTCAATGTTCAGCATTGAACCGCAAACTTCAAAAGCTGCGCTCGTTACTCTCATCAGACATCTCAATGTACAAAAATATCTTCTTCTCGATGTGCAATTTATGACTGATCATCTGAAAATGTTCGGTGCGCGCGAAATATTTCTTGAGGATTATCTCGATTTACTTGAGAAATGCTACTATCGCAAAATTAATTTTCTCCCGGATTAAATCAGCCCGGTAAGAAAAATTTGTTTTATATTTGTATTCAATTATTTGGGATTGTTTGCTTATGTTGAAAAAATTACTGTTGATTTCATTTTTATGTGGATTTGTATACGGACAGGATTTCGGACTCTCAGTAATGCTCGGTTTGCCACAAGGAGAATTCAGGGAAAATGTTGACAGACTTGGTTACGGATTAAGTTTCAGCGCGAATACCGGTAAATTGTTACCCAACGTTCCTTTCTCCCTGGGAATAAATATCGGTTACCTCATTTACGGTGAGGAAAATGAAACAAGAAGATTGTGGGCTGATGTACCTGCTTATGTTGATATTAACCGAACAAATAGTATCACAAATTTTCATGTACTTTTCCAGATTGATCCCATTACGGGTCCCTTGCGTCCTTATATTGAAGGATTATTTGGCGGAGCTTATTTATCAACCAGTACTTCAGTTGAGAGCGAGTGGAACGACGAGGATATAGCCAGAGAAACCAATTTCGATGACCTCTGCTGGAGTTATGGAATAGGAGGAGGAATATTATACCAGATTTGGGAAAGTCCCGATGAGATGAATTTGTATTTGGATGTTAAAGTCCGTTACATGTTTGCTTCAGAAGCCGAATACTTAAAAGAAGGTTCAATAGATATAATAGGCAACGATCTCTATTATGATGTGTACAAATCGAATATTGATTTGATGACCCTGCACATCGGAGTGGTTGTGTCTCTTCCATAATGAAGAGGGTAAATAATTATGAGCACTGAATTATAAACAAGTAAGGAGAATTAAAATGCCAGTTGTTGATTTCAAAAAGTACAATCAAATGCTCGATAACGCGCACAAAAACAAATTTGCTTATCCTGCTATTAATGTTACATCCATGACAACCGCTAACGCATGTATGCAGGCTTTTGCCGAAATGAAATGTGACGGAATTATTCAGGTATCAACCGGAGGCGGTGAATTCGCATCAGGTATGGGAGTAAAAAACGCCGCTATCGGCGCAATCGCTATCGCTAACCACGTTCATTATTTAGCCGATCAATATAAAATTAATGTTGCTTTACATACCGATCATTGCCCAGCCGGAAAAGTTGAGAGTTTTCTGAAACCATTATTGGCTGAATCAAAAGCGCGTGTTGCAAAGGGAATGAAACCATTGTTTCAATCACACATGTTTGACGGAAGTGAGCTCCCGCTCGCTGAAAACATGAAAATTGCCGTTGACCTCTTAAAACAATGTCAGGAACTGGGAATTATTCTTGAAGTTGAAGCAGGCGTTGTCGGCGGTGAAGAAGACGGCGTAAACAATGAAGACGCTCCCGCTGAAAAATTATATACAACCCCAGATGACATGCTGAAAGTTTACGAAGCGTTATCATCAGTTAAAGGCGCTCGTTATATGTTCGCTGCAACATTCGGAAACGTTCATGGCGTTTACAAACCGGGTAATGTAAAACTGAAACCGGAAATTTTAAAACTCGGTCAGGATGCTGTCGTAAAGAAATATGGCGAAGCTGCAAAATTCTTACTCGTATTCCACGGCGGAAGCGGCTCATCAATTGAAGAAATTCATGAAACTCTTGAATACGGCGTTGTTAAAATGAATGTTGATACTGATACTCAATATACTTTCACAAGACCAATTGTTGAACACATGTTTAAGAATTATGACGGAGTTCTCAAGATCGACGGCGAAGTCGGCAACAAAAAAGTTTATGACCCGCGCAGTTATCTGAAAAAAGCTGAAACAGGAATGAAAGAAAGAGTTATCCAGGCTTGTAAAGATCTTAAAGCCGAAGGAACAACTTTAGGAGTTTAGTATTCAGTTACTGGTTTTTAAAAATCAGAATCTTATACGAAAAAAAACTTCTATACATTAAACTCTTGTTCTTAATCTTATTCATAATCATAAACTTATTCATAGTCTTACTCTTTTCTACTCCGGACTTGCTGATTACAGGTTCGGAGTTTTTTTATCCGCCCCGACAACACTTTAAAAATAATTACCAGCTGAAGGGATTTTTTTCCGCGGTTTATGTGTTTAGTATCCGAAATAACCGTGAAAGGAAATATTATGTATTTATTCAGAATGGTAATGATGGGATTGTTTCTGACTTTCACAGGATGTTCTGAACAGAAATTGAAGGAAGAAATCACTATGGATGATAAAAAATTAAAAGAAGGAACTTACGAAATAGCAACACTCGCGGGAGGATGTTTCTGGTGCATGGAAGCGCCCTTCGAAGACATTGACGGTGTTTACAAAGTGATTTCAGGTTACTCTGGCGGAACGGTTGAAAAACCGACCTACGAACAGGTAACTTCAGGTGCAACGGGTCATCTTGAATCTGTGCAGGTATATTTCGATCCGGCGGTTACAAGTTACGCTGAGATAATTGATGTTTACTGGAAGTTGTTTGATCCCACTGATGCAGGCGGTTCTTTTTACGATCGGGGAATACAATACACTTCAGCTATTTTTTATCATGATGATCATCAGAGAAAAATAGCTGAGCAGTCAAAATCAGTTTTGGATAAATCCGGTATTTTTGATAAACCCATTGTAACTGAAATCAGGGAATTTAAAGCCTTTTATCCGGCGGAAGATTACCATCAGAATTTTTATAAGAATAATACCGATCATTATAAAAGATACCGCAAAGGTTCGGGACGTGACTTGTTTATTTCAAAATACTGGAAAGACGGGAAAGTTGAAACGCTTCCGACTAAGGACAAGTTGAAGGAAAAATTAACCCCGCTTCAGTTCCAGGTTACACAGGAAAACGGAACTGAAAGAGCATTTGCCAACGAATATTTTGATAACAAAGAAAAAGGAATTTATGTGGACATTGTTTCAGGTGAACCGCTTTTTTCTTCGACTGATAAATTTGATTCAGGCTGCGGATGGCCGAGTTTCAGCAAACCCATTGATTCCCGTAAACTTGAGAAGAAGACTGATAAATCCTTCGGTATGACACGCGTTGAAGTGCGAAGCAAGAAAGCTGACTCGCATCTCGGACATGTTTTTATGGATGGACCTGAATCAACCAATTTAAGATACTGTATAAACTCAGCTTCACTAAGATTCATTCCTCTCGAAAAAATGAAAGAGGAAGGTTACGGGGATTACATCCATCTTGTGGAATAAAATATATAGGAAAAATTACATGGAGAACCGCGGAGAATGCAACGAGAAACACTGAGATAAAAAATGCTTCAAGGTTCTCCGGTTATTTAATTTGTTTTTTCTTCTTCTGCTCTAACTGAGCTGCACTATCTTTCGTGATTATTTTTTTTCCGGTTTGCTCCTCAATCTCTTTCCTTGTATTGCCTGCAATAGTACCGCCTTGCTTAGCTATTTTTCTA
Source organism: uncultured Melioribacteraceae bacterium (assembly GCA_964516545.1). Classification (GTDB taxonomy): domain Bacteria; phylum Bacteroidota; class Ignavibacteria; order Ignavibacteriales; family Melioribacteraceae; genus JAHISV01. The sequence goes on along the minus strand of CAZEXO010000070.1, from coordinate 10,332 downwards.
TTATCGTCAAAAGTTTCCGGGCGTTTTTCTTTGGAAATCTCGGTTGTTGTTGCCTCAGCAAGCATATTAAGAACCAGTTCAAGATTTGTCATATTATCCCGTAAATTTTCTTTTTTCAGATTCTTAAATGTCTTATACTCCTTTGTTGTTAATCCACTCCACGCTTCTGTAATGTCATCGGTTAAAATTGCAAATTCTTTGCCTTTTTGAACGCCGCGATTTTCCCATTCATCTGTTAATTCTTTTCTAACTTCAATACTTTTGAGTCGCTGGTTTATCCATTCTTTTGAATAGCCCTTTCGAAGATAAGTCTCCAATAATCTGTCGAACCCTTTTTCAGGATCTTCGATTTCATCAATTCGTTCACTTCCAACACGAGCCAGCCAAAGTTTAAAAGGTTCAGCTTTTTTAGAGGGGATTGATTGAATAAGGCGTAAAAGTTGTTCCGTGTCAGCAACATCAGTATTACGCATTTTACCATCCTCGGCCTTCATTTTCAACTGGTTACAATTTGTAACCGTTTCATTTCCTTCTTTAATAAGTCTGTTTTTTAAGACTTTCCAGTAATTTCTCGCACTCTGATAACTCGGTTGATCTGTTAAAATGGCAATAACATCAATTATCGAGAAATACCACTTCTCTTCCATATCGTTCCAGTGAGTGCGGATTTGTTTTTGCTCAAATAGTTTTATGGCTGTTTCTTTTGTCATGATTCCTTTTGATTTTTAGTGATGAATTTTATCTTTTGCCTGCGTTACAAAATTATTCCGTGAATAAAAAAGAATTGTTTGAGGAATTTACAGACTAATATAAATTCTTTTCGTCTGAAAATCTTTCTCAATTTTCGAAAAATAATCTCTTGTTCAGTTTAGTTAAATTATTTTAAAAAGGATTTTGAAAAATTACTCAGACTATTTATATTTCGGTAGTTAACGAAATGAGATTTATATGCAGGATAACACAAAAATATTCAAAGCCCTCTCAGATACCAACAGATTAAGAATTCTAAAAGCTCTTCAAACAAAATATTTATGTGTTTGCGAGATAAAGGAACTCCTGAATCTGGCGAATTCAACAGTCTCCCAACACCTGAAAATATTAAAGGATGTAGGCTTTATTATTGAGGAGAAAGAGGGTAAGTGGGTGAATTACAAAATAAACCCGATTCCTGATGATAAGAGAATATCATCTATTCTTTCCAGTCTCGATTTCTGGATTGACGACGAAAATCAAATAATAAATGATAAGAAAAAAGTAAAAAGCCTTGACAGAAATATCATCTGCGGAATTTAAAATAAATAATAATATTTCGACAAATAACGAATTATAAAGATGAACTGGAAAGAACAATATAAAAGTCTGTTATGGATTACGGGAATTTTTCTTCTCGCGTATTTTTTACCTGTTGAAGAGGAATCATTTAAAGGTGCGCTTTACGAAGCTTTCGCTTTGGCTAAATGGTACGCACGCGAACATGTTTTATTATGTCTCGTACCTGCGTTTTTTATTGCAGGCGTGATTGCGGTTTTTGTAAGCCAGAATGCCGTAATAAAATACTTGGGAGCAGACGCAAAGAAGTGGATTGCTTATCTCGTCGCATCTGTATCCGGGACTATACTCGCCGTTTGCTCTTGTACCGTGTTACCATTATTCTCAGGCATTCATAAAAGAGGAGCGGGGCTTGGCCCGGCAATTGCTTTTCTTTATTCAGGACCCGCGATAAATATTCTGGCAATAATTTTAACAGCGCGTATACTTGGATTTGAATTGGGAATTGCGAGAATTATCGGCGCGGTTTCTTTTAGTGTTGTAATTGGTCTGATCATGGGATTTATTTATCGCAAGGAAGAAAAAAATAAACATGAAACACAACTTGCTCTGCCCGGTGATGAATCCCGCCCAATATGGCAAACAGCCTTTCACTTCTTCGTGCTGGTCGCAATTCTCGTTTTCGCCAATTGGGGAAAACCTGATACAACAGAAGGATTCTGGTATTTCATGTTCGCGTACAAATGGTTTTTTGTCGGTCTCTTCGGTATTCTTTTTTCTCTTTCATTAATGTTCATATTGAAGTTGAACAAACTTTATGTGGTGGCGGCAACTCTTGTTACATTTATCGTTTCAATCATTTGGGAAAGTAATCCCTTAATCCCTTTCACCACGGCAGTTGTTTTGCTCACATTGATTTTAACTTTCTCCAAAGATGAATCAAACACCTGGCTTTCGGAAAGTTGGGGATTTGCTAAACAGATTATGCCGCTTCTCGGCGCCGGTGTTTTGGTCGCGGGTTTTTTACTCGGCTCACCGGAAGGCGGTCAGGGAATTATTCCTAATAAATGGATAGCCGGTTTGGTTGGAGGTAACTCTTTGTTTTCAAATTTATTCGCTTCTGTTACCGGAGCGTTTATGTATTTCGCTACATTAACCGAAATTCCAATCCTGCAGGGTTTGATTAATAGCGGTATGGGAAAAGGTCCGGCGCTTGCTTTGTTGCTCGCGGGACCCGCATTATCATTGCCTAATATGCTGGTAATAAGAAGTGTAATTGGTACTCAAAAAACAGTTGTATATGTCTCACTGGTAATTGTAATGGCAACTATGACAGGAATGATTTACGGGAACTTCTTTTAAAGCATTACACGAAGTACCACTGAGTAGTCACGGAGAAAAAAGGAGGAAGTATGTTGTATGATGATTTAACAAGTAAAATAATCGGATGCGCAATTAATGTTCATAAAGAATTAGGTCCCGGATTACTTGAATCAGCTTATGAAGAATGTTTGGCGTATGAACTTAAAGAAGCCGGGTTGGAAGTGGAAAGACAAAAACCTGTTCCGATTGTTTATAAAGAGATAAAACTTGATTGCGGTTATCGTATTGATTTGTTGGTTGAGAACAAGATTATTTTAGAATTAAAAATTGTTGAGATTTTTAATCCTGTGCATGAAGCTCAGATTCTTACTTACCTTAAATTTGCGAATAAGAAATTAGGCTTGTTAATAAACTTTCATGTTCTGCGATTAAAAGACGGCATTAAAAGATACATTCTTTAACTCCGTGGTACTCTGTGTCTTCCCTGCCTTGCCGGCAGGCAGGTCCGCGGTTCTCCGTGTAACTTAAGAGCATAACACGGAGAAACACTGAGTTTTCACTGAGAACAACATAAGAATAAAAAATATGTTTACTCAAAAAGGAAATATTATAAAAGGCATCATTCATTTTTCACCGAAAGAAGTTGTGAAGGAATGTTCTATGGGTGTAATACTTATAGATTTACGACGCGTGAATGAAATTAAATACAAATCATTTGATGTGAACGAAATTATTTATGCTTCGCCGAATTTTATTAAAGAGAATTATACGCAACTCCCAAAAGAGAGACCTTTGATATTCGCCGACAATGCCGGACTTCGCAGCAGAGAAATTGTTGAGCTCTTGCAAGAGAAAGGTTTAACGAATATCGCTAATCTCGCCGGCGGTATGTTCGAGTGGGACAGAGACAACATGCCGATCATCATAAACAATAAAGAAAGACTCAGCGGTTCATGTCTTTGTGTAATGCGAAAAACTAAATAATAAGAATGGAACAATTATATGAGTACATTAACAAAAAAGTTATCCTTCCTTGATCGTTACCTGACACTTTGGATATTCCTTGCAATGTTTATCGGTGTATTCTCCGGTTTCCTTTTTCCCGGAGTTGTCGATTTCTGGAATAGTTTTCAATCCGGAACAACTAATATTCCTATTGCGATTGGATTAATTCTTATGATGTATCCTCCGCTGGCAAAAGTGAGGTACGAAGAATTACCCCGGGTTTTCAGAAATACAAAAATCTTATTCCTTTCGCTTATTCAAAACTGGCTTATTGGTCCCGTACTTATGTTTTTTCTTGCCATAATCCTATTACCCGATCTCCCTCATTACATGGCGGGATTAATTCTGATCGGACTTGCGCGCTGCATCGCAATGGTGATTGTATGGAACGAACTAGCAAAAGGTGATACAGAATATGCCGCAGGACTGGTGGCCTTTAACTCGATTTTTCAAATACTTTTCTTTTCGGTCTATGCTTATATATTTATCACCGTGTTGCCGGGATGGTTCGGTTTGCAGACTTTCGCGGTTGACATAACCATCGGTCAAATAGCCGAATCTGTTTTCATTTATCTTGGTATACCCTTTTTTGCCGGAATGTTAACAAGACTTGTTCTTGTAAAGGCAAAAGGAAAACAATGGTACGAAAATTCCTTCATTCCTAAAATCAGCCCGATAACTTTGATAGCGTTGCTATTTACGATAATAGTTATGTTCTCACTTAAGGGTGAGTATATTGTTAAAATTCCTTTTGATGTTGTGAGAATTGCTATCCCTCTTGTTTTCTATTTTGTGATTATGTTTTTTGTTTCGTTCTACATGGGACGAAAAATCGGAGCGGATTATTCCAAAACGGCGACATTATCCTTCACTGCCGCCAGTAATAATTTTGAACTGGCCATAGCAGTTGCTATTGCAGTTTTCGGAATTAATTCCGGCGAAGCTTTTGCAGCAGTAATTGGTCCATTAGTAGAAGTGCCGGTATTGATTTCATTGGTGAATGTAGCTTTGTGGTTGCAGAAAAAATATTTTAATAAGGTTGAAGAAGGCAATGTGAAAGCGTCAAATGTTTGTCCATAATAAAGGAGATTAAAATGGTTATTATAAAAGTATTAGGAACCGGCTGCAAAAAATGCAAACAGCTTGAAGAAAACGCGCAAAAGGCCCTCGAAATTTCCGGTATGGAGGGACAGGTAGAAAAAGTAACTGACCTTAATGAAATAATGAACTACGGGGTGATGATGACACCGGCGCTTGTAATTAATGAAACTGTAAAATCCGTTGGAAAAGTACTTATGCCGGACGAAATTAAAAATTTACTTTAATAAGGAGATTGGAAATGTCGCAATGTTGTAGTTGTGGAAGCAATGGTATTAAACTTATTTATTCCTGTTCGGGTGCTGCTAACACCGGTTATTTGTCCGATAGCGTTGCCCGCAAATTAATGAAAGACAATTACGGTAAGATGACCTGTCTTGCTGCAGTTGGCGCTGAACTATCAGGTTTTATTGAGTCAGCGAAATGCGCCTCAAAAAATATTGTAATTGACGGATGTTCCGTTGCATGTGGAAAAAAGATATTCGAAAAAAATAATCTTTCTTTCAAACATTATATTTTAACCGACTTTAATGTTGAGAAAGGTAAAACCGAAATAACATCAGAAGTGATAAATAATATTACTGAATTAATGAAAGAAAAAATCGAAGGGGAATTTGCCTTATGAAAAATTACTTATTGTTATTCGTCTTGGTAATTATTGCTTTAGGCAGTATTTATGCCCAGCAAAGCGGAAAGAAAAAATGCGAACAATCATGCTGCGAAGAAGGTACGCAAACTGCTAAAGTTACTTTTGTCGAACTTGGTTCGGTTAACTGTATTCCCTGTAAACAAATGCAGCCTGTTATGAAAGCCATTGAAAAAAAATACGGCGACCAAGTAAAAGTTATATTTTATGATGTCTGGAAAGAAGACCAAAAAAAATATGCTGAGAAATACGGAATTAAATTAATCCCGACACAGGTATTTCTTGATGCCGAAGGAAAGGAATTTCACAGGCATGAAGGATTTTACCCGGAAAAAGAAATTGACAAAGTGTTACAAAGCAAGGGATTGAAAGCCAATAAATAATCCTTGGTGTTAATGTGTATCCATTGTTACACAGAGGACCACTGAGAATCACGGAGTTACTCGAAGAGAGAAAATGATGGAGAGTTTATTTACCGCTCTATATGAGGCAATGAATGACACGGCGTGGATTGCGCTTTTAGCTTCTTTTGGCTGGGGTGTATTATCAATTCTTCTTTCGCCCTGTCATTTGTCAAGCATACCGCTTGTCGTAGGATTTATTAGTTCGCAAGGGAAAATTTCTATCGGCAGAACGTTTTATATTTCGTTGATATTTTCAATAGGGATTTTAATAACCATTGCGCTTATTGGGATTATCACGGCTTCACTCGGAAGACTAATGGGCGATGTAGGCGTTTACGGAAATTATTTTGTCGCAGCAATTTTTCTTTTTGTCGGATTGTATCTGCTCGATGTCATAAAACTCGACTGGAACACAGCCGGACTTCAACAAACTAAAAAACGCGGATTGCTTGCAGCGCTTATTCTCGGGTTACTTTTCGGAATTGCTTTAGGTCCGTGCACATTCGCTTACATGGCTCCGGTTCTTGGCGTTGTATTCCAAACCGCTCAGACAAATTATTTCCTTGCCATGATTTTTCTTCTTGCGTTCGGAATAGGGCATTGCGCTGTAATTGTCGGAGCCGGAACGCTTGCCGGAAAAGTTCAGAAATATCTGGACTGGAGCGAAGATTCCAAAACGATTATTTGGATTAAAAGAACCTGCGGTGTACTCGTAATTCTTGGCGGAGTATATCTTGTTTACACATCATTCTGATTGAAGTAACGTCCGGAGTTGGAGTATCACGAACAAAAAATGTTACACTTGTGATAAATAGAACACTACAAAAATTCTGTGTATTTTTCGATAGTAAGTTTATCTATAAAAATATATTTACAGGAAATTTATGAATAGCTTTTACACTATTGTATTGCTTGCCGCTTCAAATACATTTATGACCTTTGCCTGGTATGGTCATCTTAAATTCAAGGAAATGCGCGGCTTCGAAAATCTTAATCTCTTTTTAATAATTCTCATAAGCTGGGGTATTGCTTTTTTTGAGTATTGTTTTCAGGTTCCCGCCAACAGGATTGGATATAACGGTAACGGCGGTTCGTTCAGTCTTGTTGAACTGAAGGTTCTGCAGGAAGTAATTACACTTTCGGTGTTTACTGTTTTTTCACTTGTCTTATTCAAAAATGAAACATTGCGGATGAATCATTTTATCGGGTTTATTTTTCTCGTGCTGGCAGTTTACTTTATCTTTAAGAAATAAAATAACTCCATGTCTTCTCCGCGGCTCTTCGTGTAAGTTCTTAAAAAGTATTGCACGGAGGAACACCGGGAAATCACTTAGAAACACGGAGATTGGTAACTATAGTGAGAAAGGATCAAATATGTCCCTCCTAAAAAATATTGAAGAAAATATAAATACATTTGCAGAAAACTTTGAACTCATTCCTTATGAACGAAAAGAACTATTAAAAGAATTTGCAAGCTATATAACTGAAAAACTAAAAACAGGAAATGAAATTAATCTCACATTTATTTGCACTCATAATTCGCGAAGAAGTCACATGAGTCAGATATGGGCGCAGACAGCTGCTGAGTATTATGGAATAAAAAATATTTTTTGTTATTCAGGCGGAACTGAGGCGACAGCATTCAATCCCAGAGCAATTGTTGCTTTAGAAAAAACAGGATTTGAAATTACTAGAAAAGATGATTCGGATAATCCTGTTTATCTCGTAGAGTATTCTGTTGATAAACCGGCATTGGAATGTTTCTCAAAAATTTATAGCGATCCGTTCAATCCACAGAATAATTTTGCAGCAATTATGACCTGTTCGGATGCCGAAACAAATTGTCCGGTTGTATTCGGCGCTGAGAAGAGATTTCCCATTCGTTATGAAGATCCGAAAGATTATGACGGAACAAAACTTGAATCCCGAAAATATTACGAACGTCTTGAGCAAATCGGAAGAGAAATGTTGTATGTTTTTTCACTGATCTGAGATTAGCATTTTTTGTAAAAATTATTTTTCTATCGGCATAAAAAACTAAGCTACGTTCTCCATCATTATTGTCTGGTCGTTATGTTCGATTGCTGAAAGAAATTTAACTTTCGGATTTTTCTCCATTGCCATACGCAAAGAAAATTCTGACTCTGCTATGAAAACAAGATTATTGTTTTTGTCGTAATAAAGATTATTGGAACGAAGTCTGGTCATTTCATCAATATCATTTTTGTTTTCAAATTTAAGCCAAAAAGCTTTATATGAAGACATTGAAGTAAATTCCACGCTGGCTCCGTATTCGTGAAGCAGTCTGTATTTCAAAACATCAAACTGGAGTTCGCCAACGACACCAACAACTTTTTTGTTTCCAAGATTCTGAGTGAAAAGCTGAGCAAGTCCTTCATCTGTCAAATACTGAATACCCTTTTCAAGCTGTTTTGATTTGAACGGATCGGTGTTACGGACAATTCTGAATACTTCGGGAGAAAAACGCGGAATGCCCTTGAACATGAATGATTCACCTTCGGTTAAGGTGTCGCCGATATTAAAAATGCCGGAATCGTAAAGACCGATAACATCGCCCGGGAAAGCTTCTTCGAGAAGAGATTTACTTTGAGCCATGAATGAAGCGGGATTCGCGAACTTCAGTTGTCTGTTTAATCTGACATGATGATAAAATTTATTTCTTTCAAACCTACCCGAGCATACTCTCAGGAATGCTATTCTGTCGCGGTGTTTCGGATCCAGATTTGAATGAATCTTAAAAACAAATCCGCTGAAACTCTCATCAATTGGTTTGATCTTTCCATTCGTTACTTCACGTTCTGTCGGTGCCGGAGCGATTTCCACGAAAGTATCAAGCAATTCTTTTATTCCGAAATTGTTAATCGCGCTGCCGAAAAACACAGGCGCTAATTTTCCATTCAAATATTCGCCGGTTGAAAAACTTTCATAGATACCATCAATCAATTCAATATCATGCCGTAGTTTCCGCGCTTCATTACCGAACTTTTCATCAAGACCGGGATCAGATAAACCATTAAAAACAATAATGTCTTCTTCAACTTTTGTTTTATTCGGTTTATAAAAAGCGAACGAGTTTTTGTAAATATTATAAACCCCTCTGAACTGATTTCCAATTCCGAGAGGATAGGTCAATGGTCTAACTCTTATTGAGAGTTTAGCTTCCAGTTCGTCAAGTAGCTCAATGGGGTCTTTTCCTTCTCGGTCGAGTTTGTTGATGAAAATTATTACCGGCGTGTTTCGCATCCGGCAAACCTGTATTAATTTTTCCGTTTGTTCTTCGACTCCCTTAACACAGTCTATAACAAGTATTACGCTGTCGACAGCGGTTAACGTTCTGTAAGTGTCTTCAGCAAAATCTTTATGACCGGGGGTATCGAGAAGATTAATTTTGTGGTCTTTATAATCAAAAGATAAAACAGAAGTAGCGACCGAAATTCCTCTTTGTTTTTCAATTTCAAGAAAATCAGAAGCGGCAGTTTTTTTAATTTTATTCGATTTCACAGCTCCTGCAATCTGAATTGCTCCGCTGTATAATAATAGTTTTTCAGTAAGTGTTGTTTTTCCCGCATCCGGGTGACTTATTATCGCGAAAGTTTTTCGTTTATTTATTTCACTAATATTGGACATCGCTGTTACCTTTTTCTCTAAATAATTGATTGATTCATTTGGGACGGCGAAACTATAAATCAGCAGCAAGGGTTTATTTCAGCAGACCCTCTTACTTTAGTGCGGACCGAATGTAAAATAATTTTTAATCATCGGGTGGAAATATAACCAAATCCGGATTAACAATTTCTTTTTTTTTGATGAGATGGTTAGGTGGAAAAAAATGATTAAAACAATCAATCCGGCAAGTAAAATCTAAATGGTTATAAAATACTTGTCTCAGGATATTTTTAGTCCAAAAACGCTATATTATCAGGCGTCTTTAAAAAAAGTAAGCAATAGTATGTTAGAAAATTAAGTCAGTTCAATTCACAACAATAAAATGATTAACCACCAACAAATCATAAATTGAGAGATGCCCATGCTGAACATTGCGCTTTTCGGACCTCCGGGAGCCGGAAAAGGAACACAATCTGAATTCTTAATTAAAAAGTATAATTTGTTTTATATCTCCACAGGCGATTTATTACGAAAAGAACTTACTGCAAAAACAAAACTTGGTCAGGAAGCTCAAAGCATAATCGCTTCGGGAGGATTAGTACCGGATGAAATTATCGTACAAATAATCGAAAAAACAATTACAAATAATCCCGATGCCAAAGGATTTTTATTTGACGGATTTCCGCGTACTTATATCCAGGCTTACATTCTCGAAGGGTTGATGATAAAATTAAACACTTCGCTTGATTGTTTAATAAGTCTTGAAGTGCCTGAAGAAGAATCAGTAAAACGATTGATGGAAAGAGGGAAAACATCTGGTCGTTCTGATGATAATGAAACGGTAATTCGTAACAGACTTAAAGAGTATCACGAGAAAACGCTGCCGGTTTTACGGTATTACAAAGACAAGGGAATCTACCGTGAAGTTGACGGAACAAAATCTATCGAGGAAGTCACTCA
>CAZEXO010000069.1:12591-16326 GCA_964516545.1 uncultured Melioribacteraceae bacterium | reverse complement strand
ACAAAGCGCCTTTACGGCGCTTTTTTTTTGCCCTGCTAATCCATAATTATTTACTTCCCCTTGGTTTTCTTACATATGTTATTATAAGTATATTTGACAATGAGCCTTTTAGAAATTTCAAACATCCGGTTTCACTATAAAACAAGAAATGCAGATAATGCTTTCTGCCTTGGAAATATTTCTCTGGGTGTAAACAAAGGCGAATTTATTTCAATTCTTGGTCCTAACGGATCAGGAAAATCAACTCTTCTGAAAATAATTTCTGGAATTTTACGACCTGATACCGGAAAAATTTCGCTTAAAGGACATGATATTGTTCTTCTTAGTCATAAAGAACTGGCAAAAGCAATCGCTTTCGTTCCACAAACATTTTCGGTTGCATTTCCGTTTTCAGTTTACGAAATAGTAATGATGGGAAGAACTCCCCATCTGAATAGCTTCGGTTACGAAAAAGAAGTGGATATCGAAAAAACAAACGAGGCGATGAATAATCTGGACATATATCATCTGAGAAAAAAAGGCATTAATGAAGTTAGCGGAGGTGAAGCTCAAAGGGCATTTATCGCCAGAGCTCTGGCTCAGGATCCGGAAATTTTACTGCTGGATGAACCGAATTCACATCTGGATATCCAACATCAAATTTCCATCTACAAAATTCTTGAAGAAATGAATTTAAGAAGGAATATTACAATTATAATAATTTCTCATGACCTGAATTTAGCCGGATATTTTGGTAAAAGAATTCTGCTGATGAATAAAGGTGAAATTGTTATGGATGATATTCCAAGAAATATATTAACCGAAGAACATATAAAAAATATTTTTGGGGTTGACTCGAGTATTAAGCAGGATGAAACAAATAACACTGTCTCAGTAACCATTGCCCCTAAACTGAACTAGAATATGAAAAAGTTTTTTACAGGCAGAATAAGTATTACATTTTTGATTCTCATTGTACTTACAATTGATACCTGTCTGTTATTATGGACAAAGTATTCGATAAACGGATTAGGTATAGAATACTTTCGCTTTTGGTCGATTGGAAATTTTATCCAAATAATACTGTTTTTTGTCTCAGTAATTGGTGTTATAGTTAAGAGAATTGTTTATAAATCCCAAAACGGGTTGTTCAAATTTGCTCTGGCAATTTCTTTTGTCATTCTGGTTCTAAATCTGGTTTCGATTATACTTATGAACTCAGAGCTGTTTGGCGCCGAGGAATATCTTTTGGGATTTCCTGCCAATAAATTCATCTTATCATTAGTAGTTATTTCACGTACATTTATTCAGACATACTTCATCGCATTCATTTGGATGACTGTTTTTAGGGATGATGTATGGAATACACTCAGAGCGGTAATTTCATCAGTAATAATGATTATCCTGATGAATGCTTTTAGTTTTCTTTATATTCAAAATGATTTTAAGTCGGCAGAACCGGGAGATAAAAAATTTAAAACAGCAATTGTTCTTGGCGCCGCTGTTTATAAGAATAATAAACCATCACCCTTATTTGAGGCCAGAATAAAAAAGGCTTTTGAACTTTATAGTGATTCAACCATAAAAAAAATAATTGTCACGGGAAGTAATGCACCCGGCGAAATTACAGAAGCCGAAGCTGCGTATGAACTATTGATTTCGCTCGGAGTTAAGAACCAGGATATTGAGATTGAAAATCAATCAAGAACAACAATAGAACAAATCAGATTTCTAAGAGAAAGATATTATGCTGAGAATAATCACAATGATATTGTTATTATTTCGGATAAATTTCATCTTTCACGAATTTCTGAAATTTGTAAATTTTTTGATATAAGATCTCAGAACGTTTCATCAAACTATGACATGGGTGATGAAAAACTACTATTTTACAGAGCCCGCGAAAGTATTAGTTTGTTAATTTTCTGGTTGAATGGAATATGAGTACTCTTTGTTTCTTTCGTTTTGTTATTATCATGTATTGTAAGTATAATTGTTTTTCAAAAAAATATCTTTAACATTATTTCTTGTTGTTTGTAAATGAAAAAGTCTAATCGACGGTTATTACGGGAAAGAACACTTCAGGTTCTTTATGCTTATGAAATGCATCGCGAGGGTCTAACAAATCTTATCGATGGCATTATGTCTGATGTTGAGAAGGGTGCAGACAGGGATTTCGGGATTGATCTTATCCACAAAGTTATCAATCACAGAGAGGAATTGGATAATAAAATCAGCGAACGAGTAGCGAACTGGGAAATGGAAAGGATCGCTCTTATTGACAAGTTGTTGCTTCGCATTGGGATTTCGGAAATTCTATATTTCCCTGACATTCCTCCGAAAGTATCCATTAATGAAGTGATTGAGATTGCTAAAAATTATTCAACATCAAACAGCGGAAAGTTCATTAATGGAATTCTGGATGCAATTCTCAACGAATTAAAACAAACCGATCAGCTGAAAAAATCGGGCAGAGGATTAATTGATGAATCTCTCCCCAAAAAGTGATAACTCCTCAATTAAGGAAAGTAAATCAAGAATCTTTGTCTGGACTCTATTCGATTTTGCAAATACTTCCTATTCTATTGTTGTTGTTACTTTCATCTTTGCAGTTTACTTCAAGAAAAATATTCTGGGCGGACAATCAATAGGAGATTTTTATTGGAGTCTGGGAACCAGCATCTCAATGCTTGTAACAGCTATTATTTCTCCTGTTCTCGGTGCAATTGCAGATCATTCAGCAGGAAAAAAAAGGTTTTTATTATTCTTTACACTTTTGTGTATCGTATCAACCGCTTTACTCTATTTTCTGAAGTCCGGTGATATTTTTTATGCACTGCTGTTATTTATCTCCGCCAATATTGGTTTTGAAGCCGGACTTGTTTTTTATGATTCGTTTCTACCGGAGATAACACGAGTAAAAAATTACGGGCGAGTTAGCGGATATGGTTTTGCTATGGGTTATCTGGGCTCGTTTGCATCTCTGGCAATTTCGCTTCCATTCATCAGGAGCGAAATGATTAAAGAAACATTTCCTCTTGCGGCATTATTTTTTCTGATTTTCTCAATACCGGTTTTTCTGTTTCTTAAAGAGAATAAAAAAAATATTGATAGACATACTTCTTATATTAAGATTGGATTATCAAGAGTATTTTATACTATTAAGAACCTACGCAACTATAAAAATCTTGCCCTTTTTCTTCTCGCATTTTTCTTTTACATAGAAGGAGTTAATACGGTCATTTTTTTTGCCGGGAATTTCGCGAGTTCAACCCTTAATTTTTCAATGGAAGATTTGATTTATTTTTTTATAATCGTTCAAACGACTGCTGTTATCGGCTCACTTGTTTTCGGTTTATTATCCGATTCTATCGGACAGAAAAAAACGATTATCATTTCGCTGATTATCTGGACTGCTACGATTATTTTCGCGTTCTATACAAGTTCAGCTGATTCTGATATCACAATATATCTTGCCGGATGGTTTAATACTTCACCGGAATCTATGATAAAAATTTGTTTTTATCTTGTTGGGTTAATTGTTGGCAGCGTAATGGGGGCAACACAATCGACAAGTAGAAGTTTAATGTCAAAACTGACACCGCCTGAGAAGAAGACAGAATTCTTCGGGTTTTATTCTTTTTTTGGAAAAAGCAGCGCGATAATTGGTCCGTTGGTATTCGGGTTGGCGAGTTATCTTTTTAATAGCCAACGGGTAGCAATTCTCACGATTAGCATATTTTTTGTTATTGGATT
>CAZEXO010000069.1:4039-12581 GCA_964516545.1 uncultured Melioribacteraceae bacterium | reverse complement strand
TTAGTTCTTCTGAAGTATGTTGATGATCCTGAAATTGCAAGCGGTGGTGAAGCCTAACCTTTTCTGTAAGCATGAATTATCAAGCTTGCAGTAACGATAATAGAAATTAGCAACCAAAGAATTCCCCAGAAGCCGGAAGATATGCCTGTTATTTCGGCAATTACATGAGCATCATTGCGTATGTATGAGTCGGTTAGAATATCTTGTTTAATATCGATAACGACATATAAAGCGCTTACTAAACCTAAAATTCTGCAAAGATAGTTGTGAATGAACGCCGGCAAATATCTCGGTGAGATAAATAATAAAGCAGAAAAAAATAGTGATACGATGCCGCTGAAATAATTACCGACATAATTAGCCATAAATAAAAGAAGCAGTATCGATAGTCCGGTGCAAAGCCATATGCTGGCTTTTTTATCATAAGATGTATTGAAAAGAGCTGTACCAATCAAAAGGCTGCCTAGATATCCGCTTGAAGCCACAATCAGAGGAATTCCTCCTTCTGTGCTGCATTTACCTCCTAATTCTAAAGAGAACTCAATTGCAGCAACACGTCCCCCGGTTGCAATCGCAGCCAGTCCATGGCTTATTTCGTGCCACATTACTACAAATAATTTTATCGGGTAGATGAAAAAAGTATCCCAAAGAAAGAAACTAAACGCTACTATACTTAGGATAATTACCAGTTCACCATATTTGGATGATCTTTTTGATAGACCAAGTTTTTTCGACATTATACATACCGGAAAAAGTTGGCTAAAAATAAAAAAATATATTGAAATAAAGGTTATCAATATTTAATTTTCGGCACTATTGCGGGCGTAGCTCAGTTGGTAGAGCATTAGCTTCCCAAGCTGGGGGTCGCGGGTTCGAGTCCCGTCGCCCGCTCAAATCAAGTTTTTTACACCATAATTGAAATTTTTTCTTGCAAAATTATTTCGAATGCTCTATTATTAGGCTCGTTATTTTTGAAAGATTGTTAGAAATTACCGGGGGCTTAGCTCAGTTGGTTCAGAGCATCTGCCTTACAAGCAGAGGGTCATTGGTTCGAGTCCATTAGCCCCCACATCAGCCGAATAATTAATATTGTTCGGCTTTTTTATTTTAAACCAATAATTCTCAGTATGATTTTTTTTCTCGACTATTGAATAAGTACTTTTGGGGATGAGCTGGATTTTACCAGCTTCATTCGAATTACTTACCAATGTTTTCTAAATACATTCGGAAAAAGTTCACAATAAATTTTATAAATCTGACTCGCTCTTGTTATCCGTTTCCAAATCACACCTCAACATTATTCTGATTTTCCCTGCGACTTTATGAATTTTCACTAAAGCTTTTATGTTAATTAAACGGGACAGATACTTAATGCAGAATTACCCGGCAAAATCTATTGAGATAATAGTTGTTTCGGAATAGAGCTGACTATGGGAACACCAAAAAGTAAAGAGAAAACAAATTTTGAGTTTAAACCTGAAATTCCTGGAGAGATAATTCTTCATTGGCAAGGCTTACTTGACATTATGATAGATGTGCTGGATGTTCCCATTGGAATAATTACTCGGCATTTTAATTCACAAAGAGAAATCATTACTAAAAACCATTCAGCAGAAAATATTTTCAAACTTACAGAGAAGCTGGATAATATTTTAGAGTTATGCAGCGAACAGGTTATTCAAACATCCCAACCGCTGCTTGTCAGAAATGCGCGTCTTTTACCTTCCATGAGTGATGATAATGATACAAAAGCGGGATTAGTATTCTATCATGGATATCCAATATTTTGGTCGGATGAGAAAATTTACGGAATAATTAGTGTACTTGACTATAAAGAGAATAAGAAAGCCGCGGTCTCAGGTGATATAATTCTACACTTCCGCAGATGTGTTGAGGCTGATCTGCAAAATCTCGTGCTACATAAGGAGTATGAACAATTACAGGGAGAATGTACTACTTCATCGGAGGTTAATTCGCGGTTGGAGTCATTCATGGCAAAAATTTCGTCTACTTTTATAAATTTATCTCCCGACGAAATGAATAGCGAAATTAAAAAAACTCTCATCGCCATGAATGAGATGTTCGAAATTTCTGAAAGTTGTTTACTGCATTTATCCAAAGACCAGAAAAAATTATTTTTCACAAGCAGCGAAAACCGCCAGGGTGAAAACTTAATTCGCGGAAAGGATTTTATTGCCGAAGAATTTCCTCAATTGTTAAAAAACATTCGTTTGGGAGAAAAATTTATTTTTGATTCTTCTGAAGAATCAAACGCGGAGATACAACATGAATTATCGCGTTTATTTCCGGAGAAGAAAAATTCGGGTATAATTCTTTCTATCATGATTCAGGGCGCACCATTCGGCGCTCTCATCTGCATTTCAAATGATGGTAACATTAATATTGATACAAGATTACCAAGTCGGTTAGCAGTGATAAGTGAAATAATGTCAAATGCAATTGCCCGACGCGAATCATTTCTCTCTGTTGAGAACAGCGAAAAAAAATACAAAGCATTATTCGAGACAGCGGCAGATGGTATAATTTTAATGAATGAAAAAGAGTTCATAGATTGCAACAAACGGAATCTCGAACTTTTCAACGCTACTCCTGAGCAATTAATCGGTAAACATCCTTATGAATTCTCACCGACTTCTCAACCTGACGGGCGAGATTCATCTGAAAAATCCAAAGAAAAAATTCTCGCGGCATATTCCGGTGAACCACAATTTTTTGAATGGCAGCACAAGAGGGTTGATGGAACTCTCTTCGATGCCGAAGTTAGCCTTAACCGGATTATTCTCGATGATAATATTTATTTGTTTGCAACCGTAAGGGATATCACTGAAAGAAAAAATGCAGATGTACAATTAAAGCGCTACAGAGAACACCTGGAGGAATTGGTAAAATCGCGAACTGAGGAATTGGAGAATGAAATAGAAGAAAGACAATTGATCGAAAATGCTTTACGAGAAAGCGAAACGAAGTTCAGATTACTTGCTGAAAACGCACACGACATAATTTTTAATTACAGTTACAAACCGGATGAGCATTATGAATATATCAGTCCGTCAATTAAAGAACTAACCGGTTACTCTCCCGAAGACTTTTATAATGACACTGGACTTGGAGACAGGATTGTTCATAATGATGATATAAATCTACTTACTTTGAGTTATCTACAAAAACATGGCGAAGGCGTACCGTTAATCATAAGAATAATAGATAAAAACGGCGCTGTAAAATGGGTTGAGGAAATTAATAAATTTATCCGCGACGAAAAGGGAGAAATATTATCGAAGCATGTTATTGCACGCGATATAACGGAACGAGTAAAGACAGAAGAAGCCCTGCGCGAAGCTGAGTTATTTATGCAAAATATTCTGAATGCCGCGCCGACACCGATATTTATTAAGAATCTTGATAAGCAATATATTTTTATGAATCCCAAGTGGATAGAATATGTCGGACTAAGTAAAGACGAATGCCTTTTTAAGGATGATGAAATTTTGGGAAAATTCAGAAAGGTTAATAATCATCCCGATTATGACCAAAAAGTGATTGATGATGCAAGATTAATTTCTTATGAGGATGAGTTTTATTTCAAAGATGACCATGTGCATTTTATAATCTATAAATTTCCGATCTATAACTCTTCCGGAGAGATGTATGCAATCGGAGGATGGGCGATTGACATTACAAAAAGAATTCATGCTGAAGAAGAATTAATTGTTGCGAAAGAAAAAGCTGAGAGTGCAAATAAAGCTAAAAGTCTTTTCCTGGCAAATATGAGTCATGAAATCAGAACCCCCATGAATGCAATTCTTGGCTATGCCCAAATACTTATGCGCGACCCCGAAATTGACGATACACGAAAATCGAAATTAGGAATTATTTACAGATCAGGCGAGCACTTATTAGCGCTCATAAATGATATCCTTGAATTCAGTAAAATTGAAGCCGGACGAATTTCAATTAACTACAATAACTTTAACATAAAATCCTTACTTGATGATATTGAAGAAATGTTCAGACTCAAAACAGAATCCAAGAATCTGAAATTAGAAGTTAATTATCCGAATGAACTTAATGATTATGTGATCGGCGATGAGGGCAAAATCCGACAGATAATGATTAACCTTGTTGGTAACGCAGTAAAATTCACGAGCAAGGGTTTTGTTGCAATTAACTTAAGCTATACAAGTAAAGATGCTGAGAATATCGATGTAGTTATTTCTGTCAAGGATACGGGGATTGGCATTTCTGAAACAGAGATGCATCATGTTTTTGAAAGTTTTGAACAGACAGAAAGCGGGAAACACTTTGGCTCAGGCAGCGGTTTAGGACTGACAATAAGCAGGGAATATGCCCTGGCGATGAAAGGTGATATAACATTCACGAGTCAGATAAATCAGGGAAGTGAATTTGTTTTTTCCGTTCCCATGATAATCGGACAATCAATAGCCGTGGAAAAATCAACGAGACTCATGAATGTTGTTCGGATCAATACATTCAGAAGAAATTATCATATTCTGGTTGTTGACGACAAAAAAGATAATCGCGATTATTTTGAACAGCTTCTTTCATCAATCGGAATAATTGTTGATGTTGCAGAGAATGGAAGAGATGCTGTTGAGAAGTTCGATTCGAAAAAATACGACCTGATTTTTATGGATATTAAAATGCCTGTTATGGATGGCATTGAAGCAACAGAGATAATCAAATCAAAACCAACCGGTAAAGAAACTCCGATAATTGCGGTTACTGCAAGCGCGTTTGAAGAAGACAAAGAATTTATTCTTAATCACAAACTGGATTATTTTTTAAGAAAACCCTTCAAGTATCACGAAATATTTGATTTACTGGAAAAATACTTGAAGGTGGAATTTATTTATGATGAAAGAAAAGAAAATCCGGTAACCATCAACGAAAGTAAAGTCTCGGCAGAAGATTTGCAACGGATCGCTCTTCCCCTGAGAAAGAAGCTGAAAGAACTAATTGAAATTGGCGACAGGGAATTATTCAGAGAGTATTCTGAATTAATCGGCGCTGAACATAAAGTAATTTCCGAGTATCTTACTAAACTTGCTGATAATTATGAATATCAAAAAATTCTAAACTTACTCGAAAACGGAGAAGAGGATGGAACCATCTGATCAATCCGAAATTGTAATTGTAGATGATATTACTGAGAACCTTCAGATTTTAGGTGACATTCTTCAGGAGAATGGTTATAAAGTGAGACCTTTTCCGTCAGCTCATCTTGCCCTCGAAGGAATCAATAAAAAAAATCCCGACTTGATTCTTCTGGATGTAAATATGCCGGGAATGAACGGATATGAGATGTGTCAGACGCTGAAGGAGAATAATGACACAAAAGATATTCCCGTGTTATTTATCAGCGCACTAAACGATGTGAATGATAAAATTCATGCTTTTGAACTTGGTGGACAGGATTATATAACAAAACCTTTTAAGGTGCCGGAAGTTCTCGCGCGTGTTCAAACGCACTTATCATTATACAAATATCAAAAGCAGATTGAAGAGAAGAACAAGGAACTTGAGCTAACCATTGTCCAGCTAAAAAATACACAGGCACAATTAATTCATGCTGAAAAAATGTCTGCATTGGGCATACTTGCCAATGGATTGGCGCATGAAATTAATAATCCAATCACATCTATTCAGGGAAACACGATTGTATTCACGGAAGCTTTCCATGAATTACTCAAACTCTGGAATGCCCTGAAGAGTATCGATGATATTAAGCTTCAGGAAAAACTGACTGATCTGAATAGAAAACTTGAACTGAATGATCTTTTCCAGAACCTGGAAGAAATTAGTCAGGCAATACTTAACGCATCAAAACGTGCCTCGGGAATCATAAGGAATCTTATTGACTTCGTAAGAAGAGATGATAACGAATCCATACTCACAGATGTAAATGAACTGGTTGAGACATCACTGAAAGTAATTAATCATCAGGTTCAGAAAAATATTACACTGAAAAAAAAATATGATAATATTCCTAAAATTGTTACATCGCCTGCTAAAGTAAATCAGATATTCGTGAATATTCTGATGAATGCTATTCAGGCGATTGAAATGAAAGATTCGGATGGCGCAGAAACAATTGAAATAAATACTTATCTATCCGCCGATGAGGGAAAAGAAAATATAGTGGTATCGATTTCAGATTCAGGTATCGGCATAACGAAAAAAATACAATCAAAAATATTTGATCCTTTTTTTACTACAAAAGAGGTTGGGAAGGGAACAGGACTTGGTTTATCTGTCAGCCATTCCTTAGCGGAAGGAATTGGTGGTAGAATTGATTTTAAAAGCGAACCATGTAAAGGTTCTGAATTCAGGATTTATTTACCGGTAACGGAAAAATAAGATGAGCGACTCATTAACGAAACCAAGAGTATTATTTGTGGATGATGACAGAGATATTCTAACATCGTTCAAATTTACTTTTAAGAAATATTATGAAGTATGTATTGCAGCATCAGCCGCCGAAGCTCTAAAGATACTTGAAGAGATTAAGATTAATGCCATCGTTTCCGATCAAAAAATGCCCGCAATGACCGGTGTAGAATTTCTTGAAATTGTTCATGAAAAATATGAAACTATTCCGTCTATCATTCTAACTGCGTATGTCGACATTACAACATTAACCGAAGGTATAAACCGCGCCAAAGTATTCGGATATCTTCATAAGCCATACAATGAAATAGATTTAAGATCACTCATTGACAATGCGATTGAATTTAACCGACTGATGGAACACAATCATCAATTGATTCAAAGTCTTTCAGAAAACAATCGCGAACTTATGAATAAAACAATGGAGCTTGAATCTGAAATTGAACGAAGGAAACTTACCGAGTTAAAACTTCTGGCAGCTTTCGAGGAAATAAAAAAACTTAAAGAAGAATTAAGTGTTGAAAATATTTACCTGCGGGAAGAAATCAGCAGTACAAAAGGATTTGAAAATATTATTGCAAAGAGCCCGCGGTTCCTCAAGGTTCTTGAGCTTGTTGATTATGTCTCTAAATCCGATACAACAGTTTTGATTACCGGTGAAACTGGAACAGGCAAGGAATTAATTGCCCGCGCGATTCATAAATTAAGCGACCGTGCCGGTAAATCTCTGGTAACAATTAATTGCGCGGCTCTTCCGCCGAATATTATAGAGAGCGAATTGTTTGGACATGAAAAAGGTTCTTTTACAGGAGCCATTTCACGAAAGATCGGAAGATTTGAGTTGGCAAATAAAGGAACAATATTTCTTGATGAAATTGGTGAACTTCCCATGGAACTACAGGTAAAATTACTGCGCGTTCTTCAGGAAGGAGAAATTCAAAGAGTCGGCTCAAATGATACCATGAAAGTTGATGTAAGAATAATCTCGGCAACAAATAAGGATCTGAATAAACTTTATCGCGAAAATAGATTCCGCGAAGATCTGTTTTACCGGTTAAATGTATTTCCCATTAATTTAATCCCGTTGCGGGAACGCAAGGAAGATATTCCAATCCTTATCAAACATTTTGTAAAAAAATACGCGGCAAAACAAGGTAAGAACATTACTCAGGTTTCCGAAAAAATTATGAATGCGTTGCAGGAATATCATTGGCCCGGTAATATCAGAGAGCTGGAAAATATTATTGAAAGATCAGTTATTCTGACCAAAAGTGAGAAGCTTAATGTTGATTTATCGTTTGTGAAATTTGCAAATCAGAGTCAACATGAGAATCAACATGTTGATGATAATTCAGAGAAATCACGCTTAGTTGAAATACTGAAAAAATGTGATTGGAAAGTAGAAGGAAAAAACGGAGCGGCAAGTTTACTAAATATTCCGCCAAGTACTATTCGTTACAGAATGAAAATATATTCGATTAATCGTCCTACGCGTATATAAAACTTTTGTGATTGCTGTGACTTTTGCGGTTCTCGTGGGCAATATTGTGGTTGTTGCGGTTTTGTTAACTGATTTAGTAACTAATATGGGAAAAATAGTATGAAAATAATACTTGTGTGAGTGAATTATTTGGCACCGGATTTGGTTATATAGATATACGTTCATATAAAAATTGAAGTCGAAGCGGTAATAAAGTCTAAAGGTAGAAATCCCTAAAAAAAATATATGTCTCCCATAGACACATTAACACCCTCATGAGGGATTATCTGGATGGTCGTCCCCCCGTTCAGGTAATCCTCTCCCTCCCTAAATATTCTTATTCATCAACAGTTTTCTTTTTATGTGTTATCGTTTCCAATATCTTAAACACATATTTTTTTGGAAGGCATACTAGGATTTAAACTGAACAACTAAGATTTTATTAAATAAACCGCGATCGGAATTCCACAAAAAGTAACAAGCGATCCTAATGTTGGCATTATGATTGGAAGTTAATCCCTAAAAAGTAGAATAAGTAATGTTGATTGAAGAAATAACATATTCTGATTTAAAACAGAAAATAAAATCCTCAGATGTACCGGTTTTAGGTTTGTCTAGTCAACAGGACTCAGG
>CAZEXO010000069.1:0-4029 GCA_964516545.1 uncultured Melioribacteraceae bacterium | reverse complement strand
TTTTACTGGAAGAAGTTATTAAGAATGTAAAAACTCAGTTATGCGACATTCAGGTATACAAAATAAAAAACGAACTAATAAATGATGATTTTGCCGACGTTCTTTTTCATCATTCTTCATCCCCAATTTTATTGATATTTAGTAAAGGTGAATTACAGAATTGTGTTGTCGGTTTGATTGGAGTGGATGAATTGAAAAGACAAATATTCGCACTTCATAATCAGTGAGTAAAAAATTTCCCGGAATTCATTGTTTTGGAAATATTTCACGTGCTGTTGCGAAAAGGGTAGTCGAAGGAACAGATAGCAGTATGTTGTTAATAGACAGGGGTATTTGGATTATAGATTACGGCGCCCCTGTTTTTTATTCAGATAAATTATTTGATTAGCTTATTTTTTTTATCAAGAACTTTATTAAACGTGACCCGAAATTGTGTTCCTTTTCCTTTCTTACTTTTAACTTCTATTCGTGCATTGTTCAAAGTGCAATATTTTTTCACAAGCGCTAAGCCAAGTCCATTGCCTTCAAACCTTCGGGTGTATCCTCTGTCTTCCTGCATAAAGGGTTCAAAGAGATCAGGCATGTAATCATCCGCGATTCCGATTCCAGTATCTTTTATATCAACATAGATTTCATCTTCGTCATTCTTGCCAAGTATAATTTCAACTTTTCCGCGGTGAGTATATTTTATCGCGTTGTTAACGAGGTTGTTGAATATCTGTCCGATCGTATATTCATCACCGTAAATCTCAGCGCCATCAAGATTATTGTTAAGAAATAAGCCTAGTTCTTTTTCTTTTGCTGCCGAAAGATATTCGAGATATAAATCATAAAGAACATTATTAAGAAGATCTATCCTTTTGGTTAACGGCTGATAAGTACCGGTTTGAATTTCAGACATATTCAGAATCAGGTCAATGGTGCGTATCATTCGTCTGCCCGCGTTTTTCATGATAGTAAAACTAGGTTTCAGATCTTCAGGAATGATATCATTCAGTTCTTCTGATATTAATCCTGAAAAACTTAAAATCGTATTTACAGGAGTTCTGATTTCGTGAGAAACCTGAGCAAGGAATTCAGATTTCAACTTACTCGATTTTTCAGCTTCTTCTTTCGCCTGAATAATAGAAATTTCCGCCTGCTTTCTTTCTGTTATATCCTCAACAACTCCTTCAAAATATTCTATCTGACCGAACTTATTCCAGACAACTTTAGCATTCATAACAACAGATAATTGGTGTCCGTCTTTTCTTCTTATTTTTGTCTCCCAGTTGTAAATCTCGCCGTATACTGAAAGATTTTTACGAAGATAATTCTCTTCCTCATTTTGCAACAGGCAGCCTTCTTTTAGTATAGACATTTTCATTTCTTCAAACGTGGAATAACCGAGCATTCTCAACATAGCAGGATTTGCCATAAGCATATCGCATTCCATATTCGCGCTGAAAATTCCAATAGTAGCGTTTTCGTAAATACCTCTGTAACGTTCTTCACTTTGTAATAATGCAAGTTCAGTTTTTTTCCGTTCAGTAATATCTTCATGAAGCATGACTACATAATTAACTTCACCATCATCATTTCGAAGAGGATAAATTTTAGTATGAATATAACGCTCGCGTCCAGGCCACTTATTCTTTTGTGGATTATAGAGAAAATCCTTAACCTCCGTTGATTGTCCATTTAAGCCGTTGTGAAAAGCTTCGGCAAAAATTCGTTCCTGCGGTTCCCGATTTTTCAGAATGTTATAATCAAGCAGAATTATTTCATCAGGCTGAATATCCCAAAGGTTATACCATGCATTGTTTACTCTGATTAAGGTTCCGTCGGTATCATAAATCTGCATCGCAAGCGGCGATTGTTCCATCATTAACCGGAATCGTTCCTCACTTTTTTGAATTGCATTATGCGCGGCTTTTCGTTCGGTGATATCGATAATTTGGGTATACGTGTAAGGGATATTGTTTTGATTATTTGTCACGACTGATGAAATTCCTATCCATCCAGTCGAGCCGTTTTTTCTGAGAATTTTTATTTCGTAGTATAATGGTTCTTCCAATCCCTTTTGTCTGTTTAGGTACCTTTCCGTAACAATATTTTTAAATTCAGCATCCAGAAATATTCTGAAATCCAATCCCTCCAATTCATTTTCTTTATAACCAACAATTTTTGCAAATACTTTATTTCCATATTTTATTTTGAATTTATTATCTGCCATCATAAAACCGATTGGTGAATTTTCAACAATGTTTCTGAATTTTCGCTCACTGTCAATTAATTCATTCTCAGTTCTTTTTCTTTCGCTGACGTCTCTGATAATTTCGAGCAGTACACTTCTGTTGTCCAGCTTAAAAATTCTTGAGCTTATTTCAACAAAAATCTCTTTGCCGGATTTTGCGATTTGGCTCCCTTCGAAAATTCCTTTTTTCTTACGGTTTAGTGTTTTGAGGTAGCTTCTGAAATCCTGATGATTGCTTTTGTTGAGTAAACTGAAAGGAGATAATTTTTGCATTTCCCGACGGGAATAACCCAGCATGTATAAAGCTCTGTCGTTTATCTCAAGGCATACTCCTGGTTTGTTTCCCGAGTACTCCCATAATAAAATCGCATCATTCGTGTTGTCGAATATTTCCCTTATTTTCTTTTCTTTTTGTTTAACCTGCTGTTCGTAATCAATCATTTTTGTTATCTGAGTATTGTTATTTTCAAATATTACAGAAAATTTAATTTCTTTTACTGATTCGTCTTTACATGTTACCCGGTAAATTTTTGGTTCTATGATTTTAGATTTAGAATTCTTCAGATCCTTCTTCCAGCTTTTAAAAATTTCTTGTCGGTATTTATTTTGTGGATAAGCTTTTATGAACCAGGTTTTGGCGTCAGGTATTTCTTTCAAAGTATAACCGAATAGTTTTGTGAATTTCGGGTTGATATATATAATCTTGGAATTATCCTTGAAAATCATTGTTGCGTTGTGAAACCGGTCAAATAAATTCAACATTATGTTTTGATGTTCCTGTTTTTGAATGGTGTTTGGTTTTTTTTTGTAAAGCAGTTTTCGTTTGTCTGTTCGTAGAGGAGTGATTTCAGACTTTAATTCAGCTTTGGACATATTTTGCATAGATTTTGGCATCAGAATACCTCATCAGTCTATTCTAAGAAAGGGTATTTTAACACAAAAAGTTCAACTTTCCGGGAATTGATACAATCTATTCTTGGTATATTATGAAATGAGGTGGGCATGCAGGAAATATTTCTGCCAGTCTCATTTGACTCGGAAGATTAATCTGATTAATATTTCATCACAATTAATTCTTTCGCGTTGAGGATATAAATACATGAATATTCCTGGCGGGTTAATTGAATTTACGATTTAATAACAAGCAGTCATTTTACCAATAGTAAGTTAAAGAAAAACAACTGATGATCAGCTCTCATACATTTGGAAATATGTAATCTGTAAACCCGGACATTGTAGATGGTTGCTCTTAATCAAATATTTTGGAGAATTTATGTCACACAATAGAACCAAACTGATAGTTTTTATTTTCCTTTTTGTTTTGCTTGCTGAGATTAATTCAACCTCAGTCTCTTCTCCAAACGGCAATCTGGTTGTGAATGTCGGACTTTCAGAAACAGGTAGTCCTGAATATGAAATAATATTCAAATCTCAGATAATTATAAAAAAATCAAAACTTGGCTTTATCCTTAAAAATTCCGGCAATCTTTCAAGCGGATTTGAAATACTTGATACGAAGCAAAATAACTTTTCGGAAAAGTGGAAACCGGTGTGGGGTGAAGTTGCTGAAATAGAAAATAATTACCATGAATTATCCATGAATCTCTCTCATAGCCTAACCGGAATTAAATTAAATATAATTTTCCGTGTTTAATAACCTCTGGCATAACATATGCGAATAATATTATAAGTAATGATGCTATATGTTTTCCATCTGGATCCGCATCACATGCTATTAATATTTTGTCATATCTTAATTTTGTTAAATTGAATTCTTCACCAATTACTGTACC
>CAZEXO010000068.1:0-16465 GCA_964516545.1 uncultured Melioribacteraceae bacterium | reverse complement strand
ATAGAGATTTTCTGGATCATCCCAGTCGATAAGATCACGATAAGTCTGTTCCCCTACTTCACCTCCGGCATAGATGAGAGGAACTCCGTTTGCCATAAAAAATATCGTGTGAGCCAGTTTTGACCGAGCCCCGTCAAATGTAGCGGCTATTCTGTTTTCATCATGATTTTCTACAAACCTGAATGGTCGCGCGTGAGAAGGATAAGGTCTTCTTAATTCCGCATCCAATACTGCTATTGAATTTGTAGCGGAGATGGTCTCAATTATCCGGCTGCGTAAATCCCAGTCGTTCGCTGAATCAAATCTTTGATTATAAAATACAGCGTCTGCGGATGAAGCCTCAGCCTGAAGAAAAACCCCGGGTTTTATATTTTTAAGCGCAGCTCTCCATTCCATCCAGTAATCCTGATTTCTTTCTTCAACACCCCAGGCTACGTCACACCGGAATCCGTCGATATCATAATTTGAAACCCAATGTTTCGCTACATCAATAAAATATTTCCGCACATCGGGATTATCATGGTTCAGATTCGGTAAACTTCCCCAGTCGTAATAGTATTCATAATTCGAATTGCCCGGTTCCCCCTGCCATAAATAAAAGTCAGCCCAGGGTGAATACTCGCCATATTCAAATACATTCTGCATAAACGGATGTTGAATGGAAGTATGATTTACCACGTAATCAAGAATGACTTTTATTCCGGCATCATGCAGAGCGTCTACCATGTTAATAAAATCCTGCTCAGTACCGTAATCGCCCTCGAAGCCGTAATAATCGGTTATCTCGTAACCATGTGTTGTAGGTCCGTCGTAGATAGGCATTAGCCAGACTGCATTTATACCTAGATCGAGCATCTGGGGAATACGACTTGTAACTCCGTTAAATCCTCCCTGCTGTGTAAAAGAACGGGGATATATTTCATAAAATACAGCCGAGTCAATCCAGGAGGCATGATCATTAATCCCAGCGAGCCAGACACTATCATCCTTCGCGAAAATCATTTTCTTCGCGTAAGATGAATTACCCTCGGAATCTTCAACCGTGAGTTTAACTAAGTACTCGCCTTCGGTTTGTGGAATGGTAAACGAAACAGAATTCGCCGAGGAACTAATTCCTATTGATTGAGGATTATTTGGTTCTTCCTCCCAGACGTATGAAAGTGAACCGGAGGGGTAACTTACCTGAGCATTCAGATTTACATTCCGCCCGCTTACTGAACCACCGATTGAAACAACCGGCATTTTATCGGGTTGATAATTTATGATAAGCTCGCGCGAAGTTGTGATGAATCCGTCAGCTTCCTGAGCCTTAACGATAAATGAATTTTCACCCTCGGTTAAGGTAACCGATACGCTGAATTCAGAATTGATAACCGGCTTTGAAGATTGAACCCCATTTTGGATAAATGTTATTGCCGGGATTGCAGGATCACTCAATGTTCCTGCAACAGTAATGGTCGGCTTCCAGTATGTAACAGAGGGAGTTAAAAACTTTATAACTATTCCGTGAGTTTCAAGACTATCGGAAATATCAGATGATTTTATGGTGGTGATACCCCGCCCGCTTCCGTCAAGAGCAACCACCCGCGGTCCGTTTTTTTGCCCCGCCGGAATAAACGAATTGAACATTCTCTTCTGCCAGAAACCACTGCGTATGAAAGCGGCATCGTAAATATTAGGGTCTTCAATCGCGGCTGAGCCTCCTTCGGCAGTTGTTATTTCAATCGCGTTACCGCTTTTATCCTCATTTGCAATGTAGGAGAAAATATAAACCTGGCGCGTATCTATCCAGCTACCGAGAAGACTGTCAAGAAATGTTGTGGCAATCCTGAAAGAAAAAATACCATTTTCTATTTCACCGGAATCAGGACTGATATTTTCATTTGTTGCCGAAAGGTTTGAAGGGTTTACTAAAAATATATTCTCAAGATCGGTGTTTTCATATTGATTACCCGGTTTACCAAGCGCTGCAAAAATTCCGTCAGCCCAGTTGGATACTTTAATTCCCAAATTAAAAGGGGCATCGATCAAGGAGTTTGAGGGGTTAGTGATAATTAGTCCTATTCTTGTGCGATCATGAATTTCATCAAGCGCAATTGTAAACTGGAGCGAGTCATGCCCGGCGGTTTCATCAATTCTTACATATTGAATATCATTACCCGTCAGGGGCATGCCCGCGGGGTTATCATAATGTCTGTCATTAATTGCATCAACAAATAAAAGACCGGTTGAGCGTGAATGAATTCCATATGAATAAATTTCTTCGGCACTTAAGCCTTCTTTATTTGTGAATTGAATTTTTATCGTGTGAAGTCCTTCCCCGTTTATGTTAACTGCCGATTGACAAATATTGTTGGTGGAATCAAAATTTATTATCTGCTCGGTTTCATCCAGCCAGATTTTAATCGAGCTTGCATCAACACCATCAGATGTTCCGCCGGGACGAAGCGAAGCTGTTAAAGTAATTGTTGTATCCGAGTTAAACACTGACTGATCATTCGGCGACAACAATTTAATTGTGGGAACTGAGTCGGCATTTACGATAACCAGATTGTTGTTATCTGCGCTTGTCCCGAATCTTGGTTCATCAGGATCGTTAAGCCAGTAACTGCCGTTCAGTTTAAATTTATATTCATAAGAACCTTCTTCAAGAAGCACAGTGGTTTCCCATAACCCGTCAGCATCGTCATCCTGCATGGGATTAAAAAGTTCATTCCAGTTGTTGAACGCTCCAACCGCCGATGCCGCGTTTACATTTCCCGTAAAACCTGATCTGGAATTATTTCTGTCAAAATAAAAATCATAAGGAGATTTGGGAATCATATGCCCGGGAATTCTTGAAAAAGTGGCGGATGATTGGATTGTTGACCGATTGGTCACCATCGTAAAACTTACCGTATGGTCGCCTTCAGAAAGCTGAACCGGCGGTTGATAATAAAATTCTTTTGTCGTCTGATTAAAATATTGCAAAGGGTTTTGTATCTGTTCACCATCAATGGCTACCTGAAAAACATAAATATTCAATCCTTCGGTGTAAGCTAAAATAGCTCTTATCGGAAGCCCATCCTGCGTAGTATCAACAAATTTATTACCTGTTGTAGTTACTCCTCTCGGTAAAAGATAAACCAACATAGGATCACTTACAGTGATAATAGAGTTGTTGTTATCCTGCGCATTAATTCTTGGGTTGTTAGGATCTGGATATGCAAGTCCCCAGTTCGCATCCATAACAAATTTATAATTATATTCAACGCCTTTGGCAAGATCAACCGTTATGGTATATTCGCCGTCGCCATCAGGATCGGTCATCAGCATGTTGTTATCGGCATTATTCCAGTTGTTCATTGTTCCGACAAGTCTGAGCGCTGAAAAGTTAGTGTAAGTGGGAGTAAAATAAAACGTCACAGGTACTGATTGGGCAACAGTCTGCGAGATAATTAAAATACATGAAGAAATAAGAATAAATATTTTTTTCATAACACCGCCATGGTTTGGAAATTTTTATTTGATTCTTTCAGAAGAAAAGGAGCCTTAAAAGAAACGAGGCTCCGAACATTTCCGGAACCTCGTTTTGATTATCATAGAAAATCAGAAAATTATTTCAACAATAACATTTTGTTTGTCTGAACAAAATTATTGGCGCGCAGTGAGTAAATATAAACGCCGCTTGAAAGATTGCTGGCGTTAAAATTATATTCATAAGCGCCTACACTCAATTGTTCATTTACCAGTCTGGCAACTTCCTGACCCAGAGTGTTATAAACAATCAAACTAACCATTCCTTGTTCAGGAACTGAGAATTTAATTGTCGTACTCGGGTTAAACGGATTGGGATAATTCTGTTGCAATGAATACGATTCAGGAATCTCATTGCCTTCGGTTTGTTCTAATCCGGTTGACCAAATATCACCCATAACACCGAAAGTATTGGCAACGGTTAAGTAAGTATCCGTGGGCAATACATGGAGAAAATGATCTGTACCAACACCGCTTTCGTTATCGTTACCTCCGCCGTTATTTGTGACATCTCCCCAGTTAGCTCCAAACTTATACTGAATAGTCAGAGGAGAGTACTGAGGGAATTCAACTTCAGCAGAGAAAATCATATCAGCAGCAGTAACATCGCCATGAGTTGCATCATCATATAATTGGATGAGACGTGAAGCCTGGGCATCCGGCCAACCACCATCCGGCCATGCCAAAGGAGGAACAGCGCCGGCTATGTGCACAGTGCTTATCGGACCGAAAGGATTACCGGTCAGCCCGTTGTGAGTTGCATTTGTCATGTTAACGGTAAAGAGAACAGTAAGCGGGAAATTAGTAATGGTTTCGAGAGTAGCATCGTTAAACGTACGTGTTACTGTCGCAAAACCGGCAGCAACATCTGCAGAGGTTACCGTATAAACTCTGTTATCTCCGCCTTCCCATACGCCAGCGCCATTATGAATATACCAGTATTTATAACCGGCTAAAACATTCCCTTCACCCATTGTCTGTTCAACTTCGAGTGTGTAAATGTCAGGATTAAGAGTACTTGGCTCCATCATCTGGCCAGGACCCCATCCAAAATCATTTCCTCTTAATTCAAGCGTATCGGTTGCAGGGTTAAAACGTCCCGATACTCTTTCATATTCCATGTTACATTCGTAAACAACCGTGATTGACAGGGATATGACATCATCGTCATTAAAGTAGGCTTCGAACACATCATTTGTACCGGTTGTGGTGTAGGTTCTGTTATCAACGCTTTCCCATCTGTCAGTGGCGCCGACAATAACAAATTTGAATTCGAGAGCAGAATCAGCAGCTACGTTTTCAAGTACAGCAGTATATATTTGATCGCCGTCAGTATCATCCAGAACTGTGACTCCACCGGTCCAGCCATTAAAATTGCCACGGACTTCAGCAGTGTTGGTTGTAGCGTCAAAATTACCCTCGGCAATCTGCACAGACATGTTCAATTTGAATTCCATATTCTGCGCAAAGGTTAGATTGCTCAAAATGAGCAGAGAAAATAGTATGTAAATTAAGTTTTTCATGCAGCCTCCTATTGATTTGAGAAATATTAAAATTTAACTCCTAATGAAAAATGTTGTGTATTGTCGAATATTCCTAAATCCTGATAAGCATAGTCAAAATAAATACCGAAGTTCGGTGCGAATTCATAGAACACGCCGAAACCAGCGGTTAATCCTTCCTCTGAATTATCAAGAAAGAGTGATTTATAACCTAGTCTTAAAGAAATCATTTCAGCGAATAAATATTCTCCGCCTATATTAATTGATTCATCATTGTCACCCGGATGAAGAGCATCCAGGGCAATGGTAACAATATGATCTCCGCTCAGAATAAATTCCTTGGCCACACCCACTCTGAAAGTTAACGGCAAAGGATATTCATCCGTTCGCAGGAGAGCCAAAATCTGTTCGTTGTTACCGTAATTCTGTGGATTAATGTCATGCTGAACAAGAAGATCTTTTCCGTCCATTTTCATGTCAGTTCCGAAATTGGTGATAGTCGCGGCAATTCTTAAGCCGTAAATATCCGAGTAAAATAAAGTACCAATATCAACCGCAACGGCTGAAGCCGAGGAATTCCAGATTCTTTGCTGAACATATTTCACAGTAGCGCCGATCGAAAAACGATCAGTCAGATTAAAAGCATATGTTAACCCCAGGGCAAGATCGGTCGCCGAAAACATTTGCCCCGTTCCGGATTGTTCGCTCAAAGTTGTGATTTCCATGTCGCCGTAGTCAAGATATGTTGCGCTTAATCCGACAGCGTGTTGACTGTTAATTTTAAGAATCGCACCGCTCCAGTTATAATCAATATCGGCGAACCATTTGGATTGAGTAAACATGGCTTCATTGTTCTCAAGCCTTGATATTCCCGCAGGGTTCCAGTAGAGAGCGCTGACATCTTTAGCGACGGCGCTGAAAGCTCCGCCCATTGATGTTGCGCGGGCTCCCATTGCGATATTCAGAAACGGCGCAGCTGTTGAACCTGTTTTTGATTGCGCGAATAATGCAGTAGTAATTATTAGTAAAACAAAAATCTTCTTCATGATTTCCCCGCTATTTAATAAGGGCGAATTTATCAATCTTTTTACCTACTTCAGGAACTTCAACAACATACACGTAAACTCCGAATGAGACATCAATGTTTTCATCGGTACGTAAATTCCAATAAACATCCCCTGTGAAAATGTCGTTGTGTTCAAGAGTTTTTATTAATTCACCGCGAACTGTGTAGATAGTAATTTTCGATCCCGGCGGAATATGAGTGAACCTGATTTCGCGTTCACCACGACCGCTGGTTTGAGTACTCAACAATCTTTCTTCACCAGCATGAGTAACGACATATGGATTCGGAACAACTTTTATTTTATCCAGTTGATCTTTAGCCGAGTTGTTATCGATAGATGCAGATGTAATAGTAAAGTTAAAAACATCATCACTTGTGAACGGTTTTCTGGTCCGCAAAAATAATTTTCCCGATGATTCGAGAGGCTGATTGGCGGAATTATAAAATATATTCAGTCTCCAGGTTCTCCAAATTTCACCGTAAAGATTTTCTTTGAAATATATATTATGAATAGTGCTAAGGCTTCCTGTTTTGAAATAAACAAAATCAACATCCTGCCCGGTAGTTAAATTTTTCACGGTAAAATTCACATCCTGAGCCGGAATTCTGTTTGAAACAGTTGCAGGCCATAAAGTATCGGCAACTGACCTCGTAACATTGGAAGAGAAAAATTCTATTTCATAATCATTGGCAATATCAATTCCACGATAACGTCCGTTGGGTCCTTCATTGTTGGGTGAAAATCGCGTAAATGTATATGTCGGTGAACTTGCCGAGGATATATTCTGAAACCCGGATCGTGAAGTATCAATAGCGATAGGATCATTAAACAGCCTCACCGTAAATCCCTGATGAACAGGATTATAACCCGTGAAATCGCTTGATCTGTTAATTAATGTGTCATAACTGGCAGTATAAGTTAAATTGTTAACAAGAACATCCCTGCTGTTAACCGTGATAGTTGTTGTTCCGGCCGGAAGTTGAATTGATTCAAACGGGCTCACAACAAACACTTCATTAAGCAGTGGAACATAAACGGTATCAGGTGTCTGTAAATCTATCAATGACCATGTTTCCGTTCTTCTCTGAATAGATGTATCGGTGAAAACAATGTTATACCTGTACCCGTTTCTGACGGACGCATCATCAACAATATCAACAATGCCGTTTCCTGTTCCGATGAATCCCTGGTTACGTTCCATTTCAGTTGATGAAGCGGGAACATAAGCCAACGGTCTTCTTGCCGGAGTAATGTAACCGGTATTGTCATCAAGCACGAACTCGCCTGTTGATGTTCTGAAAATAAACTTTGAATTTTCTTCCGGGAAAATTTCCAAATCTTCATAACCTGCATCGTAAGCTGTAACAGCGTAATAATATTTAATTCCGGGAACAACGGTCGAATCAACAAAAGTATTCGTTATCCCCGTGTTCTCACCCAGATAATAAGTTATGCCTCCGTAACGGGTAAGAAGATCCTGACTTGGGTAATAAAATCCGCTGATTGAATCAACGAGATCAAATTGCGCAATCGGTAAATCGAACGAAAGAACTCCCAGGGCATTTGTGATTACACGAGCGTCTCTGAAATTAGAATCTGTAGACCGGTAAATTTTATAACCCTGAAAATCTTTGATCTTGGTAATAAAGTCTCTGCTGTTTTCCGTTTTCGTTCCGTCCCAGTAAATAACAACTTTACCGTCATCTTGGGCGAATTGAATTTCGGGTTTGGCAGGAGCCTGCGGAAATTTATATCCCGAGTTATAAATTTGTTGAACAATTTCTTTATTGCTTACGATGTCACGGTAATTCTCACCGAACAATAATGATACTGAAAACCTTTCAGTTGTAGCGGGATTAAGCGGGAAAAATCCAGAACTGTAAATAAAGTCACCATCCATCGGCTGAGGCGGAACTACATCAAATCTTCCTGGCGTCATTCTGTTCCAAACGAGTGAATCAATACTCAGATTCGGTGAAGCACTGTTTTCAAAAAAGTTAAATCCTGTTAATCCTATCTGATCGGATTCGTCAGTATCGGTTTTACCGAAGTTGGGTTCACCCTGAGTAGGAATTCCGTCTCCTTCACCCAGATCAGAACCCGGATAATTATCATCGTCAGGTCCTAAACCATCCTGTCCAAGGTCATCATATAACGGGTCCCAGTCCATATCCTCGTCAACATTATTATCTCTTTTTTCATCAATCATCAAATTCCCAACACCTTCTCCGGTGGTGTAATTTATATAACTCAAACCCTGAAGTCCTCTTCCCTCTCTGGTAACAAGATGCGTAGCTTCATTTTCATCAATAAGCCCGTCAAGATCATTATCAATTCCGTCATTTGCAGATTTATGAGGAATTGCAACTCCATTGGTAATTTGGGCAATGTGTCCTTCTCTTAGAGGAGTGACTCCGTCAAGAATAAATTCAACACCCATTGAAGAAACAGTAAAAGGTATTTGAGTTATGGTTTGAATGGAACGTTCGTAGGTAACCGGATCAATTAAGACAATTTTATCTCCGATGTCATAAACAATTCCCATAAAATCCTGGGATTGAAATTTCGGAGAACCGTTGCCATCAGCGTCATTATCATTATCAATCCCGTCGAAGGGATTACCGGGTGATTCAAGAAAAGCATAACCGACATAACCAACTCTTTGATTTCTGTTTCCAATTCCGTCACTGTCGTAGGAATATGTTATCCAATCATCAATATCAAAGTAACCGAGATCATCCTGGCTATCGCCATCGCCGCCGGCGAGAGTTCCTACAACGGTTCCGAAGTTTGCTTTTCTGTAAAGAGTTGTTCCGTCATTAGTTATATCATAAAGCCAGAAAACAGCATCCTCGGCAAGGAAACTTGACCATTGAAAGCCACGCTGACGCATTCTCAATCCCATTCCATTACGGTTTGGATCAGTTGTGCTTGGTTTAAAATTACTATTAAACTCATCATCCCAATGATCATCAGCCTCAAAGAACGATTCCTGATCGGCATTCACTATTCCTCTTCCGAAATATCCGAACCATTCTGTTCTTCCCTCGGCATCGCGCCAGGAACCTGCAACAGGATCCCGCCAACCCGAGATAGGCCAAGACTCGGGAATATGACTCATGGCAACAGATTGATAATTCGGATTCCTGAATCCCGGTGTTGGATTCCATCCCCAGAAATAATTCAGTGTCGGGTGACGCTCATTTCCCTGTCCGTTTCTTGGTCCGCGGGAAATTATTACTGATTGGAGTGTATCGCCAAGAGCATTTACAAATTCAACACCGATGAGCGGAATACAATCACCGATATAATTTTCGCCCGAACCGAGAGGCCATTCGCCACGAATATCAGTGCCGGTGTTAAACCCGGCAATCTGACCATCATTATAAAAAGATATGCCGGCTCTGTTACCAGTGTGATAACCAATTGTGATAAGGTTTGGATCACTGTATTGCGCATTAACTGTAACCAGAGCGATGACAAATAACAAACTAACTTTTAATAAACTTTTCATCCTCGAATCCTTGGATTTTAGAAATAGTATGATAACCCGAATTCAACCCTTCTTGGTGAAGAGAAATAACCCGGGTTAGTAAAATATTCATCAAGCGTATTGTTATATAAAACGGGATTTATTTTTTCTGCTTCAAGTCTGTCGAATGAGAAATAAGGATCACCTGAGTTTGTAAAGACGTCACTCGGATTATCGGAATCAAGCAGATTAAACACTTTCGCGAAAACAGAAATAGTCCCGCCAAAAATTTGAAAATCTTTATAAACTCTCAGGTCGATATTAAAAACAGAAGGTTTATTATCGCTGTTTCGTGGAAAAGCATTTTGAGTAACGCGGGTATTTTTGTTTACACCCGGAGTATACGGCTGACCTGAAAAATAATTTCCGATGATTGAGAATCCATAATCACCCGGGACACTGTAAGCAAGAGAAAGATTAAGCGAATGAGATTGATCCCAGTTTAAGGGGGCGATAATCGTTTCGGGTAACGCGCCGCCTCTTATTGCATTTCTCGCATCAGCAGGATCGGATGAATTACCTTTTGTAACTGAATAAGTATAATCAATATTAGTGGCTAACCCGCCCATGAATCT
This sequence comes from uncultured Melioribacteraceae bacterium, assembly GCA_964516545.1. Taxonomy (GTDB): domain Bacteria; phylum Bacteroidota; class Ignavibacteria; order Ignavibacteriales; family Melioribacteraceae; genus JAHISV01. The sequence continues at coordinate 6,273 of CAZEXO010000068.1, read as the reverse complement.
CTTGCTGAAACTAACAATAAATCCTTTAGAGTAACCGAAATCAGTATTGGCATATTTGCTGTATGTTCTGCTACCGCCGAATACGACAATTTCTTCATTCTGAGTTCCGGTTAAATCACGGAAATCTTCAAAAAATACCGTTGCATCAACAACCATATCTTCGCCTAATTGCTGCTGCAATCCTATTTCTCCTTTAACGGTTTTTTGTGGACGTAAATCAGCATTTCCAAAAAGACCTACGTTACCTGTACCTACATCGAGTTCATATTCCGGGTTGGTATAGAGAAATTCATATCTGGGTAATTGGAAAAAATGTCCGTAAGAAAAATGTATAACACCCTGTTCTGAAATAGGAAAAGCAATACCAATTCTTGGACTTATCTGAGTTTTAGCTTTGGCATCGCTATACCAGTATTCCATTCTGTCGTCAACTGACTTTACGGTTTCGCCTGCTTCAGGATTATATTCTCCGTTTCCATTAAGATCGTTGAATTGATTATCGGGCTTTAGCGGATTGTAAATATTCGGATCAGTCGGATCATTGAGAATTTGTCCGTCCGGTTCGAAATAATCGAATCGCAGACCGATATTAAAAATCATATCATAAGCTTCAAACTTTGCCTGAACATAACCAGCGGCTTCAACTGGATTTTTCAAATACTGATCATTATCAAGAGATGAAATAGGCGGTATATTAACATTATAAGGATATGGATATTGACCTGTTTCAGTATATGCTGTTACAACATTATAATCATGGAAATAAATTGTATTCCTCTTGAAGTCTCCGCCGAACTGAATATTTATCTCTTTGGTAAATTGAGTCGACCAGTCAAGTTTGGCAACAAACGTACCGGTATTTCTGATAAATCTTTGAGTCTGAGTTCCACCCACTTCAAAACTATAAGGAGGACGCTGAATAAAAGCGTTATCTATATAATAAGTCGGTGTTTCGGGAATACCGGTATAGATATCCTCAAAGAGCCAATGCCGGTAATCTTTGAAATAATAACTCAGGTTAAGCGTATAAAAACTTTTTGTTGAGACTGCATGGTTGATCGCAAGGATATTGGAAAGAGCTTTTCGAAATCTATCGTAATTATTATCCGGAGTTAAACGACTTTCCTGTCTGTAATCTCTGTAATTTTGATTTTCATAAATATAGTTATAACTGACTCTTAATCCGGGCATTATCACATAAGATAGTTTTCCCTGCCCGAAAATCCTTTCATTAGGATTCATGGGCACAAAGGCATTATCTCCTGTTTGATAAATTATAAATTCCGAACCACCTGAGTTAGGGTCTTCGAAAGCATAATCATAAAGATTATAAGCTCTTCTTCCGTAGAGATAACCTTCATTCTCATAATAACGCGCATTGATAAAGAAAAATAATTTATCCCTTATTATGGGACCGCTTAAACTTCCTTCAATATTTTTTATAGCAAGCGGATCGATATCTTTGATATTCCAGAATATCTCATCTTTGGCGGATGCGTAATCACCGCTATACATTTGAAGGCTGCCGTGAAAATCATTATTCCCGTCTTTTGTAACAAGATTTACCACACCGGAAAGAGCCTGACCGTATTCAGCGTTAAATGCACCGCTTATCATTTGTAATTCCTGAACCGCGCTTGAATTGACATCAACAACCGTACTCCCGTCATACGAATCTGTAACCGGAACACCATCAATTTGATACGCTACCTGACCCTTTCTTCCGCCTCTTACGTGTAATTGTCCGTCATTAGAAACAACCACACCCGCCTGTAACTGAAGAACATCGCTGATTTCAGTAATCGGTAATTCTGAGATGAGCTCATTTCCGACGATGGCAGTTGAAGCGGTAAGATCTTTTTGTACCATAGGTCTTTCAGCAGTAACAATAATTTCTCCACCTAATTCCACACTTACATCTCTAAGCGCAAAATCAAGATTTGTTGTTAAATCGATATTCACTCGTACATTAGTAAACGTAGAAGAATTATATCCCACAGCCGATGCTTTTACTTCATAAGTTCCCGGAGGCACATTCAGAATGGAATAAAAACCATCGAGATCTGTTGCGGCTCCCATGTTTGTTCCCATAATAATAACGTTAACAAAAGGAAGCGGCTCGCCTGTAGTAGCATCGGTAATTTGTCCGGTAACTTTTCCTGTGGTGCCTAATAACGGCATCCCGGCATTTACCTGAATATCAACCAACAAAAAACATAGCACAGCTAATAAAAAAAACTTTTTCATTTTTACTCCCTAACGAAGACTAGTTTATTTCCTGCGCACCTTTCAAGCAGAGAACCCTGTTTCTTTAAAAACAAAACAGGTTGGCGTTAAGTTTTTGTGTGTTGGAAAAATTATAAAAAATCTTTAATACACTTCAATCAAAATCGTCTGATAAATTTTATGCACACGATTGCCGCAGACGATTGCGTGATTTTTTTTTGAAAATCTCCCTCAGACTTCGGTTTTTTTTCAATATTTTTCCGGCAAAATTAAATTCATCATTCATTACAATCAGTGTAGAATTATGGGGATATTTAAGAACGTTCTTTACGCCTTATTTATTGCACAACTATTTTTTGTGAATTTCAGTTCACTATTCGGTCAGGAAAAATCCGAAATTCTTGCTGAGATTAATGGAGTTGCTGTGTATCAATCAGAAGTGGAACAAAGGTATGAATTTATGCCACAACCCGGTCGCGAAAATTCTAAAGACCAACTGGTTCTTAAAGAGGAAATTTTGCATACAATAATTGCCGAAAGGTTATGGGCTGAAGAAGAAAGGAAAACGCCGATTGATCCTCATAGTATTTTGTCTTCAATTCTCAAGTATGTTGAAAAAATTCATCTCCGCGATGCGCTTTATACTCATGAAATAAAAAACAAGTTGAACTTTTCAGATAAAGACATAAGTGAAGCATTGCAAAAAAAGAGCAGGATTCTTTTTCTAAACTATTTCTATTCACCTGATATTAAGGAAACCAATTCCCTTTACGAGAAACTCAACAAAGGTGAACAATTTGATGAATTGTTTTCCACCCGACCTGAAAAGAAATCGCAGGACAGACCCTTACAGATTACTTTCGGGGATTATGATGAATCCACCGAAAATCAATTATATGCTCTTTTACCGGGAGAATTCACACAACCAATAAAACTTGAGGACGGCTGGTATATTTTTTCTCTTCGTGATATCAGCAAATCCGAACAAGACAACTCTTTCGACTCGATCGAGAAGGTTAAGAAAGTACTTGCCGCACGGCAAAGCGAAACACGACTTGCCAGATATTATCGGGAATTTTTCGGTAATAAAACCGCAAAAACAATTGGAGGATTATTCAAGCAACTTTTAGCTGTCACAGAAAATATCTATCTTCAAAAGCTTGAATCTTTCTCTGAAACAAATATCCCGGATAAAATTACTTTTGATTACATGGATATTCAGCGGATGGAAACATTGTTAGGTGACTCTGTAATTTTTCAGCAATTCGTACAACTCGAAAACCGGGCAGTAACATTGAGCGAAACTCTTCGTGAGATTATTTTCGACGGATTTAGTATTCCTGTAAACGATTCGGTTACCATCGGCGCAAGATTAAACGCGAGCATTAAATCATTTACTGAGAAAGAATATCTCACAGATGAAGCGTATCGGAAAGGATTATTGAACAATCAGGATGTCCAGCAATCGATACAGATGTGGCATAACTATTACCTCGGAAATGCTTTTAAACATAGATTCACACAAAATCTCAATCCTTCATCTGAATCGCTTGAAAAATATCTTAGGGATGAAAAAGAAAAAAGCAAAAATCCTTTTTTCAACAAACCGATGGAAGAAATAAAAGACTCTCTGATAAGTATGTTCAGAGGAAGATTTGAAAATGATAAACTCATAGAAAAAACAATCGATCTGGCAAACCAAAATAAAATTACTATCAATGCTGACTTGCTGCAAAAACTGAATCTGACAAACATCAACATGATTGTTTATCGGTATTTCGGTTTCGGGGGCAAGATGCTGGCTGTGCCTTTATCGGCACCATTTGCTGAATGGTACCGAATCTGGCAAAACCAAAAAGTGAAACCTGTTTTCTAATCGATAAAAAATATTTCAGCTTTTACAGGTTTTAATAAAACCTGATTAGTGCCGGAATATTTCTCTTCCGAATCACGAACATTCGAAATGGAATTGTAATCACCAATTACCGATTTCAGAATTTCCGGATCAACTTTTGCTTCTTCGTTGGAATCATTAATAATAACCAGTAACTTTTTCCCCTCATCTTCTTTTAAGTAAAGATAAATATTATTGAAAGGCGGAAAGTGAATCATTTTTCCTTTACTCAATGCCGGATACTTTTTTCTGAGCATAAGAAGTTCTTTCAGAAAATTGTACATATCATTTTCATAATCCGTCCGCCCGTTTTCACAAAAAGCATTGCGGGATGAATTGGAAAATCCACCCGGGAAATCCGAACGCAAAATTCCATGTTCTTCGGCGCCGACCATTCCTATTTCGGTTGCGTAAAGAATTTGTGGAATTCCGCGCGAGGTCATCAAAATCGTAAGAGCTATTTTCGCTTTCTCAACATTGCCGCCTGCGGCTAACATCACCCGTGCAACATCATGATTATCGATAAATGTAACAAGTTTATCGGGAGCCGGGTAAAGATTATCTTTTGCGAAGAGCTGAAAAATTTCATAAAGATTGTTTTTTCCTTTCAGGTATTCATACATAACATCCCTGAAACCGAAATCGGTTGCAGAGGGAAGATGTGAATCATACTCGCGGGGCAAATAACTTCCTGTCTGATAGAATGCTAAAAATGCCGGCTGCCCGGTCCACACTTCGCCAACAATATTAAAGTTCGGATATTCATTGAGTATTGTTTTCGCCCATTCCGATAAAAATTTCTGATCCGCATAAGGATACGTGTCTTCACGAATCCCGTCAAGTCCAGAATATTCAATCCACCAAATCGTGTTCTGTATAATGTAATTATGCATGAAAGGATTTTTCTGATTGAGATCCGGCATCGCATCAACAAACCAGCCTTCGGTCAAATATTTATAAGTAAGCGGATCGCCGTGAATATCGGACAAAACCATTTTATGATGCCATGCATACAGATGATTTTCAACCGTACCGTGAATCCAGTCCAGCGTAGGTAAATTTTCCATCCAGGGATGATTTATGCTGATGTGATTGCTCACATGATCCCAAATTATTTTTATACCTCTTTCATGGGCATTATTTACAAGTTCTTTATAAAGTTCATTTGTTCCGAAACGCGGATCAATTTTATAAAAGTTTGTTGCTGAATAACCGTGATAACTAATGTTGGTATTATTTTCAACGAGAGGATTAATCCAGATTGCTGTAATTCCTAATTCATCAAGATAATCAAGCTGATTGATAATTCCCTGAATATCTCCTCCGTGACGCGCATAAGGTTTGTCAGGATCAAAATCATTCAGAATTCCTTCTGCTTCATCGTTATCCTGATCGCCGTTGGCAAATCTGTCAGGTGTAATTAGATAAATTACATCGCTGTTATCAAATCCCTGATGGATCATGGAATTTAATTCTCTCTCATAAATCGGGAAAGTAACTTTTTTACTGTAAGATTTATTTTGGAAATTTATCAGATAATCACCGGGTGTTACTTCAGAACTTACTATTATGTCGATAAAAGCATAATCTGTGTTTTCCATTTCATGAATTTTATCAACAATAATTCCTTCTGTGTTGAAAGAAACTTTGAGATTCGTAAGTTCTTTACCATAAATCATGAGTTGAATTCTATTTAGTTTCATACCTGTCCACCAATTCGGCGGCTCAATTTTTTCAATGTTCAACTCACCTGCTAAAAGGTTTCCCAGAAAAAGTAAAAAACAAAACAGCCTTGCAATCGATGCCATCACACTTTCCTTTCTGAATAATATTGTTCTGCAATTAGTCTTTTGTAAAAGTTAAATAAATTTTCCTAAATTTGCCGACAGTTAACAAATAGAAAGAGGTTTTTAAAATGGAATACAAAAGAAGCGCCGGAATTTTATTACATCCAACTTCACTTCCGGGTCCATATGGAATCGGCGATTTAGGAAAAGAAGCATATTGCTTTGTTGATTTTTTAGAAAGCGCCGGACAAAATTTGTGGCAGGTTTTGCCCATGGGTCCGACAGGATATGGCGACTCACCTTATCAATGTTTTTCAGCATTTGCCGGTAACCCTCTTTTAATCAGTTTAGATTTGATTAAAAAAG
>CAZEXO010000067.1:0-16479 GCA_964516545.1 uncultured Melioribacteraceae bacterium | reverse complement strand
TATCGTAACATCATTACTGCCGCTGTTTACTACATATACTTTGTTCGTAAGCTGATTAACCGCAATAGCATAGGGATTTATACCGGCAGCAATGATACTTGTAGCATTTGTTTCACCGTCGATAACGGTTACATTGTTGCTTCCCCTGTTGGCTACGTATATTTTATTTGTATTCGTGTTTATTGCAATGGCAAAAGGTGAAGCGCCGGGAGAAATGTTCGTCGTCTCGTTTGTTGTTCCGTCAATAACTGTTATGCTGTTCCCGCCGTAATTAACTACATAAATTTTATTTGTGATTTGATTTACCGCCACAGCGACCGGATATTCTCCAACAGCTATTGTTTTTGTCGTATTGTAAAGTGCATCAATGGCGGTAACGGTATGATCGTTATAATTAACTACGTATACCATATTCTTTACCGGGTTGACCCCAATTGCGCATGGATCCGAACCAGTTGGTATAGTCCATAATTCGTTCGAATTGTCGACAAAATAATTTACCGAATTACCATTTCGATTTGTTATATATGCTCTGTACGTTACCGGATTAACTCCGACGGCGCATGGACCTGAACCGACATTAACATTTCTGGTCGTATTGTCTCTCCCGCTGATAATAGTAACATTGTTGCTTGTTTGATTAGTTACATATATATCGTTTGTGAATGTGTTAACAGCTATAGAATTCGGGTATGTCCCGGTTGGAATTGTTTCCGTAGTATACGAAGCGCCGTCAACAACCGATACGTTGTTATCGCCTATATTTGCAACATAAATTTTGTTTGTAATCGGATTAACCGCTACCGCTAAGGGCTGAGACATATCATTTGTTGTAAATAAACTTGTTGCATTAGTCGCTCCGTCAATAACAGCAATGTAATTCCAATAACAAGCAGCGTAAATTTTATTTGTTAGATAATTTATTGCGATAGCTTGTGGCATGGGGACTGAAACTGTAGTTGTACTGTTGGTTTTACCGTCTATAACGGTTATATCTTTCATATTTGCAGCGTAAATCTTATTTGTAACATGATTAACTGCCAAGGCATACGGTTTTATTCCGGCTTGTACGGAAGTTACTGACCCCGATGCAAGGTCAACCACATTTATTATACTTCGTCTATTGCGGTCGTAATCATTGTCTAACCCATAATCCGATACGTATATTTTATTTGTCAACGGGTTAATCGCTAATGTAGTATTTTTCATACCAAGAACTACTATTGAGTTGGTTGGGGAATCGGTTGAACCGTCTATTTCATACAAAAGGGAGTTAGGAGTTATTACATAAATTTTATTTGTCAGCGGATTGACGGCGACAGCTCCGAGTATATCGCCTATGCCTATTTTTTTTGTAATATTTGTCGCACCGTCAATCACAGTGATGTAAGTGCTGTTGTAGTTACTCACATATATTTTATTTGTTACTGTGTTAACTGCTATCGATCTGGGTTGGGACCCGACAGCCACCGTGCTTGTTGAATTAGTAGCTCCGTCAATAATAGTAACGCTGTTGCTTGTTGAGTTTGCCACATAAATCTTGTTCGTAACAGTATTAACTGCAATTGCATCCGGGCCTGCGCCTGCGCCTACCGTGCTCGTTTGATTTGTCTCTCCGTCAATAATTGTAACACTATTGCCGAGAGAATTGGCTACATAAATCTTATTAGTTATGGGATTCACTGCGAAAGCGTAAGGATGTGCGCCGGTGGGTACTGTTGCCGTAATCTGTTGTCCAAACATATTGCTGAATGTAGAAAACATAATAACCGGTAGTACAATACCAAAAATTTTATAACGGTAAGTCAGTTTCATTAAAGCCTCCAATAGTGGGAATATGGACGTAAAGCTCAGAGAATTTTCTCAGTTAAAGAATATCTTTTGATTTAGTATTATCGTGTTAATTTCTGATAATTATAGGTGGATTATGAATAGTTTCCCTTAATATTTCGAGATAGTGAATATTCTGTTCTGATTTTCATGATAAACAGTAAAGTAAAGCTAAAACGAACCGATAGATGTTTCCACGTTACAAATTCTCTCATCGACCGGAAAATACGCACAGAGGTTTGAGGTTTCACCAGCAAAGAGTAAAACCATTTCCCGGTTTGAATTCAAATGATTTATTTTGAACGGGATGTAAATTAACATCTTAAAAATTTGGTTGACCCTCATAAATTCAATATATTTGCACTCTATGTCCAAAAAATTTATTGTCGCCATAGACGGTCCTGCAGGTTCAGGCAAAAGCACTGTGGCAAAAGGGCTTGCTAAAAAATTCGGATGCCTGTATTTAGACACCGGCGCTATGTACAGAGCAGTGACTTATTGTTCTTTAAAAAATGGAATTGTTGAAAACGAAAATGCAGTTATCGAGCTTACGAAACAAATTGATTTGCGTTTGAAATTTGAGGATGGTCTAACCCGTGTTTTTGTTGATGGAGAGGAAATCACGGAGGAAATCCGATCTCCCGAGGTAAACGCCAAAGTAAGTGAAATAAGTGTTATTGCAGGTGTCAGGGAAGAACTTGTGAAGATTCAAAAATCCTTTGGTCAAAGAGATAGTTTAATTGCCGAGGGACGCGACACCACTACTGTTGTTTTTCCGAATGCCGATGTTAAGATTTTTCTCACCGCCGATGTCGAAACCAGAGCTAAAAGAAGATTAAAGGAATTCCAGGCTAAAGATAAAAATTCTACCATGGAAGAAGTTCTGGCGAATATTAAAAAACGAGACAGAATTGACAGCAGCCGCGAAACTAGTCCCTTAACCGAAGCTCCGGATGCTATTCATTTCGATAACACGGGATTTACTGTAGAAGAGGATATTGATAAACTATATAAAATTATTAAAAACAAACTTGGGATTTAGTGCCGTCATAATTAACTAAAGTAAAATTAAACCATAGCTGTTCGTTTCCCCGGCGGCGGGAAAGTGAAAAGCAAATTATTTTTTAGGAGGACAGATGTCCGAGCAGGAAAAAGAAAAAGTTGCGAAACCAAAAGTGAAAGAAGGCTTCAAGTATATGAATGCCGATGAATATTCCGAAGCGGAATTAGCAACTTTAAGCAGTCTTTATAACGATTCGTTTAGAGACATCAAAGAAGGCGAAATTATTAAGGGCAGAATTGTCGGAATCAATAACGACAACGTTGTTCTTGATGTCGGCTTCAAATCAGACGGTACCATTCCGAAATCAGAATTTACGGCAACTGAAGAAATCAAAATCGGCGAAGATATTGATATCGTGATCGAAAGTGTTGAAGATGAGGAAGGTAATCTTGTATTAAGTAAAAAACGCGCAGACTTCCTTAAAATCTGGGGAAGAATTGTCAGCGCGCATGATAATGAAGATATTCTTCAGGGTAAAATTCTTAAAAGAATTAAAGGCGGTATGGTTGTTGACCTTATGGGAATTGAAGCTTTCCTTCCCGGTTCACAAATTGATATCAGACCTGTTCGTGATTTTGACGCTTTCGTTGGTCAAACTATGGATTTCAAAATCGTTAAGATTAATATCCCGACTGAAAACGTGGTTGTTTCTCACAAAGTGCTTATTGAAGAAACAATTTCCGATCAAAGAAAAGAAATTCTTGAGAAACTTGAAAAAGGTCAGATACTTGAAGGCGGCGTAAAAGCAATTACCGACTTCGGTGTATTCGTTGATCTCGGCGGTGTTGACGGTTTAATTCACATTACTGATCTTAGCTGGGGACGCATTAATCACCCGAGCGAAGTTGTTAAACTTGATGAGAGTATTAAAGTTGTTGTTACCGATTTTGATAAAGAGAAGAAGAGAATTTCACTCAGTCTTAAACAGTTGTTACCACACCCATGGCAAAGTATTGAAACAAAATATAAAATCGGCGACAAAGTTTCGGGAAGAGTTGTATCTCTTACCGACTACGGCGCCTTCATTGAAATTGAAAAAGGCATTGAAGGTTTAATTCACATTTCTGAAATGAGCTGGACTCAACACATCAGTCATCCTTCACAATTTGTTTCAATGGGTCAGATTATTGAAGCTGTTATCCTGAGTCTTGATAAAGATGACAAGAAAATATCACTCGGCATGAAACAATTAACTCCCGATCCATGGGAAGAATTATTAAAGAAATATCCTGTCGGATCAAAACATAAAGGTATTGCGCGTAATCTTACAAACTTCGGCGTCTTTGTTGAACTCGAGCCAGGAATTGATGGACTGGTACATATCTCAGATCTTTCATGGACCAAAAAAATCCGTCACCCCGGGGAAGTTGTTAAAAAAGGCGAAGAGATTGAAGTTGTTGTTTTAAGTGTTGATACCGAACAGAGAAAAATTTCTCTCGGTCATAAACAAATAAATGATAATCCATGGGATACTTTCGAAAGAGAATATGCTGTGGGTGTTGATGTAACTGGTAAAGTGGTAAGAATTATTGAAAAAGGTCTGATTGCCGAATTACCGTTAAGTGTTGATGGATTTATTCCCGGAACACAACTCTCTACATCAAAAATTAAAAATTTATCATTCTGTTTCCCGCTCGAGACAAAATTAGATCTCAGGGTTGTTGAATTTGATAAAGAAAATAAAAAGATTGTTCTTAGCGCAATTGCTGCTCTTAAATCAAAAAATGATAATGAGATAGCAGCTTATATCGAAACACATAAACTTGAAAAAGTTACGGTGGAAGATATTAAGCAGGCTGACGCAGGTAAATTTGATTCTTCGGATTTTAATTTATACGAAGATGAAAAAACTACACCGCCGGCTCCTGTTGCTGAAGTTAAAACCGAAGCAAAGGAAAAAAAAGCTGAATAATCTATGATAGATTTATACGGGCTGTGCTCAATCAATTTTTACTTGATCGGGTACAGCCCTTTTTAATATCTGAAAGGAATTTTTGTGAATCATAAAGTAGCATTTCATACTCTCGGCTGTAAACTGAATTACTCTGAGTCATCCGCTATCGGTCAGCAGTTTCAAAATCACGGTTTCCAAATTGTTCAATTTAAAGACCGGGCAGATGTTTATGTAATTAATACCTGCACGGTAACTGATAATGCTGATAAAGAATGCCGTCAGATAATCCGCCGGGCTCTTCGTCAAAACCCCGAGGCATATATTATTGTAACGGGATGTTACGCTCAACTTAAACCGGATGAAATTTCGGATATTGAAGGCGTGGATGCTGTTCTCGGAAGTAATGAAAAATTCAAAATATTTTCCCTACTGAAAAACTTTGAAAAAAAAGAACTCTCCTGCATTCATGTTACTCCAGTCGATGAAATCGAAGACGTTTTTTCAGCAAGTTCCTCCGATAATGATGAACGTACGAGAGCTTTTTTAAAAATTCAGGATGGATGCGATTATAAATGCTCTTTCTGCACAATTCCAATCGCTCGCGGAAAAAGCCGCAGTCTTCCCGAAGAAGAGGTATTAAGTAATTTTAAGTCCTTACTCGATCATGGGTACAAGGAAATTATTCTTACGGGTGTTAATGTTGGTGATTACGGCAAAGCCATTAATAGCAGTCTTTTTAAACTGATTAATCTAATGATAACTATTCCCGGTGATTTCAGAATCAGAATCAGCTCAATAGAACCCAACCTTCTCACAGGTGAAATTATTGATCTCACAGCAGACTCGGATAAACTCTGTAAACATTTCCATATTCCCTTGCAAAGCGGAAGTTCAAAAATCCTCAGACTGATGCAAAGAAGATATACAAAAGAAGATTATGAAAAAGTCGTAATAAACTCGCAAAAAAAAATAAAAGATTTGGGAATAGGTATAGATGTTATTGTCGGATTTCCAGGAGAAACTGATGAGGATTTCACTGAGACGTATAAATTTTTATCAGATTTACCTTTCTCTTATCTTCATGTTTTCACATATTCGGAGAGGGCAAATACGAAAGCTTTGTCACTTGAAGGAAGTGTTGAGCCGTTAGTCAGAAAAACCCGGAATAACATGCTGAGAATTCTGAGCGATAAAAAGAAAAAAACTTTTTATCAATCCATGATTGGCAAAGAATTATCCGTGTTATTCGAAAAAGAAAATAAAGAAAACGAGATGAAAGGTTTTGCATCGAATTATGTAAGAGTGAAATCGCTGTTCGATGAAAATCTCATAAATAAATTAACAACCGTAAAAATTCTGGAGGTAGATGATTCATATTGTGTTACCGATTTTAATACTTGTAATTCACAAATGAAATCAGCGGAGTAATTATGAAAAAGTTAATTATGGTAACTTTGTTCTTATCATCTATCGTTTTTGCCCAGAATGAACCGGCAAGTTTACTCGAACTAAAACAACAAATGCAATTCAGCCCCGAAGACGAATCTGCAACTCTTAATGTTCAGCTCACAGGTGAAAAGAAAAAACCCGGCACTGCAATTTTATATTCGCTTCTTTTACCCGGAATGGGGGAATTATATGCCGATGGTTACGACAGCGGAATTTATTTTACGGCAGCCGATGTGGCAATATGGGGAGCGCTGTTCGGATTTAGTATTTATGGAAACTGGCAGGAAGATAATTACCGGTCATTCGCCGTTTCAAACGCGGGAATATCCAACGACGGTAAAACCGGAACATTTTACGGTGATATCAGCAATTATAATAGCGTCGAAGATTTTAATAACGAAAAATATCTTAATCGTGATTTTGAATCCGTTTATAACACGCAAACGCACTACTGGAACTGGAACTCCAACGATAAAAGAAAAGAATATCGTCAGATGTGGACTTCAAGCGAACAGGCTTTTAATAACGTTAGATTTGCTGTGGGGGCGCTTCTTCTTAATCGGGTTATCAGTATGATTAATGCTGTCAGACTCGTTAACAAGTACAACAAACAGTTGGAAAAAGATTCACTGCCAACCGTTTCCTTTAACGTGCTCTACGGTCCGGATAATAATCCTTATCTGACGTTAAACTTGAAACAGATTTTTTAGTATCTGTTTTCCGAAATTATTTAACGCCGCTATGTACAATTATAAATTAATAATTCAGTATGATGGCACGCGCTATGCCGGCTGGCAGATTCAGAATAATGTGAAAACTATCCAGCAGGAGCTGGTTAATTCCATCGAAACTATCCTGCAGGAAAAAATTAATCTGACGGGTTCGGGAAGAACCGACGCGGGCGTTCATGCACTTGGTCAGACAGCAAATTTCTTGTGCTCAAAAGAATTAGATACCTGGAAATTCCGTCATTCGTTAAATTCATTATTGCCGGATGACATCAGCGTGATATCAATGGAAACCGCTGACGAAAATTTTCACGCGCGGTTTGATGCTAAAAAACGAAGTTACATTTATTTGATCAGTCATGATAAATCGCCGTTTTATTTTAATTACTCTTATAACTTTGCGCTGATGAAAAAATATGATATCAGCCGACTGAATAAGCTGAGTAAAATTTTAATCGGGGAACATGATTTTACTTCTTTCTGCAGGACAAAAACTGAAATTGAAAATAAAAATTGCGAGATATTTGATTTACATTGGCGTCAAAATGATTCTTTTACCATTTTCTATGTGGAAGCAAATCGTTTCCTGCACGGAATGGTCAGAACTTTAGTCGGGACTCTTCTTCAATCGAATAAAAATAATTTTGATGAAAACAGTTTAATCGACATTCTTGAAAAAAAAGACAGAACCGAAGCGGGCGAAGCCGTTCCCGCAAAGGGATTATTCTTAAATAAAGTGAGGTATTAAAATGATTGATTTAAGGGGGCGGGTTGTTTTAATTACAGGAGGTTCAAGAGGAATTGGAGCCGAATGCGTTAAACTTTTTTCACAGGCGGGATGCGAAGTGGCGTTTACCTACCGTAAAGAATCTGCCGCAGCGCAAAAACTTATCGATTCAGGAAGAGAAGGAACAAAAATAAAAGCATATCAAACCGATCTGCTCGATGAAAAGAGTATTAATAAAACCGTTGAAGACACGCTTCGTGATTTTAGTAAAATAGATATTCTTGTTAATAACGCCGGGATTTGGGAAGACGGACAGATTGAAAATTTAACTGTCCAGAACTGGCGCAAAATGCTTGAGATAAATCTTACCGGTACTTTTTTATTTACAAAACTTGTTATTCCTATCATGAAGAAGAATAAATTCGGAAGGATAATTAATCTTTCGTCAACAGCAGGACAAAGAGGCGAGGCTGAGCATTCTCATTACGCGGCAACTAAGGGAGGAATAAACGCCTTCACAAAATCGCTGGCAACAGAACTCGGTCCGCTCGGAATCACCGTAAATGCGGTCGCGCCGGGATGGGTTGATACCGATTTGAATGGTGTTGTATTCAGCGATCCGGAATATCTGAAAAACGAAATAAATAAAATTCCTTTAAGAAAAATTGCCACCGCTCATGATGTTGCCGGACCGATTTTATTTCTGGCTTCCGATCTGGCAAATCATATTACAGGTGAAATAATGAATATTAATGGTGGAAGTGTTTTGTGTGGTTAACGCAAATATCAGAAAGGTAAAACGATAATGGAAATGTTAGGACAGATTCATCCGTTAGTTATCCATTTCCCGATAGCCCTGTTGTTACTTTATGTTGCTCTCGAAATTTCGGGAATAATATTTAACAAAGAAGAAATTCTTCGCGGTGCTTATGTGATTTTAATTTTAGGAGTTATTGCCTCTTTGGTTGCTGTTTTAACCGGCAATCAGGCTGAGGAATTAGCAGAGAGAACTATCAGTTCTCAATTTAAATTCCCGGAAGAAATTCTTGAAAATCATGAATGGTATGCAACTTTAACAGTATGGTATTTTGTATTTGTTTTAATCTTGCGCACATTCCTGGTAGTAAAAAAGAAATTCATTGGAAGAATAAGATACATCTTCATTATATTTGCCCTTGTTGGAGTAATATGGATTTACTTAACAGCTACTGTCGGCGGTGATTTGGTTTACAAGTACGGATTAGGAACTGAATTAATTAAATAACCGGAAAGTGTATGATAAATAAAAAGTTTTTTCTGCTGATTTTTATTCCTCTCACTCTTATGGCGCAGGAGTATTCGTTCCATAAAGCTACCGGGTTGTTCATGTCGGTTGGTGTCGGACCGCGATTTCCCATCGGTGATTTTAGCGAAAATCAGAATGTCGGAATTGGAGCTGATTTTAGTTTCTCATATACCAACAGTGATTTTCTGCCAGTTTTTTTTTACGGAAGTATCGGTTATATGAATTTCCCCGGGAAACAATCTTTCTACAAAACTTCAGATTATTCCTCGCTTACAACAAATGTTATAGTTTTGAACGGGGGAATTAAATATTTCTGGCCGCCGCTCATTGAAGATATTTTTCTCCTGATGCCGTTTATCGAAGCGGGTGCTTCAATCGGATATTTTGAAAAAGGACATCTTTTCAAGGAAGAGTCGGGAATAGGAAATTTTACCGAGGATAATTTTAAAACCGGTTTTCAGGTAGGCGGTGGTTTTTCAATGTTCATGATGGATGTTCTGGTTTCATATAATTACCTGCATAATAATCAGTACCTTTCTTTTAGCCTGCGTGTACGGATTCCGATATTCGTAGAATTTTAGAGGAGGTTATATGAACTATAAAAATCTGATTACCGAAGTCGAAGATGACATCGCCAAAATTACCATAAACAGACCGGGGCAGCTTAATTCTCTAAACTCTGCCACACTTTCCGAAATGAAAAATTTCTTTTTAAACGCGAAAGAAGATGAATCTGTGAATGTAGTGATAATAACCGGTTCAGGGGATAAAGCATTTGTATCCGGCGCTGATGTAAAAGAGTTACATCTGCTTAACAGTGAAAACGGTAAACAATTTTCGGAACAGGGACAGGAAGTTTTTAACATAATTGAAAATCTGGGCAAGCCCGTAATAGCTGCCATTAATGGATATGCACTCGGCGGGGGATGTGAACTCGCTCTTGCTTGTCATCTGAGAATCGCATCGGATAAGGCAAAATTCGGATTGCCGGAAGTCTCGCTAGGAATTATTCCCGGTTACGGCGGCACTCAACGATTACCAAAATTAATTAATCCCGGAAGAGCCGCTGAACTAATCCTGACCGGTAAAATTATCGATGCTCACGAAGCATATCGGATAGGTCTTATTAATGCTGTCTGTAAGCACGAGGAATTATCTGTTGAAGCATTTGAACTTGCTGAAACAATTGCATCAAAAGGACAGACTGCTGTAAGACTTGCCTTAAAAGCGATTGGAAATAGTAATGTACTACCACTTTCCGAAGGAGAAAATTTAGAATCAACTTACTTTGGTTTGTGCTGCGGTACAGCGGAGTTTAAGGAAGGTACTTCTGCTTTCCTTGAAAAAAGAAAACGTAATTTCTGAAATTATTATTTATTCTGAATTTGATGATAAAAAAAAAGTTAATAAGCATTCTCCTTGGAATAACAGTATTTCTATTATTGTTTAATCTCGTTGTGGAGCTTTTCACTTCGAATAAAACAAATAAAACTCAGAATGTATTTTCTGTCGCTCAGGCTGAAAATATTTTATTGAATACGATTAATGATTTCGGAATACCTTCGGAATGGGTAAAAATTAAGAACAAAAAATTCTCCTCTCAGGATTCTTTGCATCATATTATAATTATAAGTCTTCCTGAGGATCTTCCGCTTCCGATTTTAATAAAAGATCTCAAGAAAAATTACCCTGATAGTCTTCTTGTGGTTTCAACTGAAGTTCAGAAACATGGTAATTCGATCGTTCAATTATTTGCTGATGAAACTCAGTTGCTTGAGGTGCAGTTCAGTTATGAAAAAGAACTCGTCAGACCGTTTTGTTCATTCAGTTTTATTACGGAACCGCTTGAATCGATAGATGAAATAATGCTTGAAAGAATCATCCGCCACCCGCATGCCTTCTCACTTATGATAATACCTTCATTTTCTAATGAGAAGGGAATAGAGAAATTAAAAGGACTTGATAAGAACTATGTAGTCCTGTTGAACGATGAAATACCTGATAATAAATTTATTTTATCAGGGGTTACCGTAAGACAAAGACTCAGAGGAGCTATTCAAAGTATAATAAAATCTTTTGGGGAAGGAAATTATTATTTGATTGATGATAAATCCTCGGTTTATAACTCATCGTCCATGAATTTTATACAGGAAGAATTCAGTAAAAATAAAGTGAGTCTTCATAAATTATCACGCCTGGTAAATCTTAGTGAAAAGGGGGAAGAAGAATCTAAATCCATCTTAAGATTTTATAGCAGCAGCTCTCCGGCTGATACATGTATTTCTTTCCGGATTGATATAGAAAAATATTTATCGCTTGAAAAGTTCATCAGCGAATACAAGAAAAAAGGGCACAGAATAATTTTCATAGGCGAAGCTGTTCAGCAGAAAAACTCTAAACAGGATTCCCCTCAAAATCGAGTTCAATAATTTCGAAATCACTTTTTGAAAGCTGCTGCGAGAGAATATTTTTATCGCCAACAATAACAATACTCATTTCATGGGGAATGAGAGAATTAATAGCCGCATTTCTGATTTCTTCTTCTGTCACACTGTGAATGTTCTGAATGTAATTATTAAAATAATCTTCTTCGAGTTTATGAAGAGCAATCATGTTTATGTTCCCGGCAATTTGTCCGTAAGTTTCGAACTTTGAAGGAAAACTTTTTATGAGATATGATTTCGAAAAATTTATTTCTTCTTCACTAATATTATCTTTGACCCCATTAATTTCTTTGAAAATTTCTCTTAAAGTGTCCGCGGTGTTTTCCAGATTGACGGCGGTGGAAATCTGAAATAATCCGGTTTCAACATTATATCGGAAAGATGAATTTACTCCATAAGTAAATCCTTTATTTTCCCTGAGGTTAAGATTCAGTCTGCTGGAAAATTGTCCTCCCAGAATTGAATTCATTATTAATTTCGCAAAGAAGTCTTCGGACTTTCTTTCGCTAGTGATGTGACCGATCCGTAATTCGCTTTGCGCAGAACCGGGTTTGTCTATCAGGTAAAGCTGTTGTTTTTTCCTTGTGAATTTACTAGTACCGGAAGAATCGGATTCTCTTTTCGACTTCCCGAAATATTTTTGAATGGATTCATCTAATTCATGTTCGGTTAAATTTCCGACAACGATCAGAGTAATATTATTTTCAAAGAAATGTTTTTTGTAAAACTCTGTTATATCATCCGGCAAAATGTTTTTAACGGATGAACGGATTCCGGCGGCAGGTATAGAATATTTTGTAGAGTCAAAACAAATTTTTTCAAATATTGTGGAAGCTATGTAACCCGGATCATCGTACATCTGCTGAAGTTTATTTTGCAGTTTATGATGTTCGCGCTGAAAATCTTCGTTTGATAATTTAGGATCGTTCAAAATAAGTGACGTCAGTTCAAATGATCTTTCAAAGTGCTCTTTCAGGGTTAGCATCGATACAAAAAACGCGTCATGATTATTGGAAATATTCAGCGCGGAGCCAAGTTTTTCTATCTCATCATCAAGCTCAAGAGATGAATAAGGTCCGGCTCCTTCATCAATCATCATTGCTGTGAGATGAGAAACGCCCGGTTTACCATCAGGGTCAAGTTTGCTTCCGGCGTTCACCATAAATGAAAGCTGAACAATCGGTAGTTTATTTTTTTCAACATGGTACACTTTAATCCCGTTATCATAGACATGTTGTTTGATTTCAGGGAGATGAAATTTTATCTCTGCATCCGGAATTGGTAGCTTACTTCTGTTAATCATAAACGCTCCTTACTTTTAGGAATAATATTGAGTTCAACATGAGGAGCTGTGAGATATTTTTTAGCAACTGATTTTATGTTTGTCTCCGACACATTTTCATATCTGCCAAGATCGTAAAGAAACGAGTTAGGTTCATTCAGGTAACAATTGTAATTATTTATATGGTCAGCCATCACTTCGATATTCTGCAACGAAAAAATGTAGCTAGATTTATAAGAATTCTTTGCGCGTAATAATTCGTCGTTTTCTACTCCATCGGAAATTATTTTGTCAATCTCTTTCAGAATTTCATTTTTTACGGTTTCTGATTTTACGCCTGGTTTGAGTGTGGCGATAATAAAGAATGAACCTTGTAATTCTGCCGAATACTGGAATGCGGAGATATCCTGAGCAATTTGTTTTTCGAAAACAAGCGATTTATATAAGCGACTGTTTTTTGTTCCGGAGAGAATGTCGGATAGTAAATCCAACGTAGCGTCATCTTCGCCGTAAAGATAATTTGTTATCCAGCCAAGATATAATTTCTCAAGCTGTACGTTATCTTCATGAACTATTTTTTTTGTTGAAGGAATTGTTGATGTCTGCTTTTTGGGATGCCTGACTTTTTTACCTTTCGGGATATCAGCGAAATACTTATTTATCTTTTCAAGCGCTGATTTATATTCAATGTCACCGGCAACAACAATGCTTGCGTTATTTGGAATGTAATAGGTCTGAAAGAAATTTATAACATCGTTAAGAACATAACTTTTGATATCATCCATCCAGCCGATCGTAGGCCAGTTGTAGGGGTGACTCTCCGGGAAAATATTTGAGAATAAAATTTCCCAGGCTCGTCCGTAAGGCTGATTATCATATCTCTGCCGGCGTTCATTCATAACAACATCTTTCTGGTTGTCCAGCTTTTCCTGAGTAAGTCCCGGAAGCATAAAACCCATCCGATCCGATTCAAGCCAAAGCGCAGTTTCAAGATAATTTGAAGGAACAGTTTCATAATAATTTGTTCTGTCCAAACTAGTTGAGCCGTTTAGGCTTCCTCCGGCTTGTTGAATATGCCAAAAATGTTTTTCCTTAGGCACATTCTCCGAACCCTGGAACATCATGTGTTCAAATAAATGTGCGAATCCCGTTTTGCCCTTAATTTCATAAGCAGATCCAACTTTGTACCAAAGATTTACCGATACGAGCGGAAGTGAATTATCTTTATAAAGAACAACCTCAAGACCATTGTCCAGAGTATGTTTTTCATAATCAATGTTAAGAATATTTTTCATTATTTATCTTTCAATATGAATTTGATATTGTTGATATCGCCGTCAATTTTATGTTCTATTTTCAGTTCAAAAATTTTCGCAAGCAGGGGAAAAACATCTATGTTACGAAGTGTTCCCGTTCGGTAACCTGTTTTAAAAGCCGGTCCGCATGCGATAAAAGTACCATGCATGTCCAGGTAATTATTATCATAACCATGATTACCGCTTTCTGAAAAATTCCGGTCTTCAGATTTTTCCCAAATAAGACTCCATCCTGGCTCGGCAATTAATATAATGGAATAAATCAGATCATTATTTGAGTAGTGATAGTATTCAGGAATATTTTCCTTCTTGTAAACGGAGTAATGACTTTCAGAAGATTTAAGTTCCATATATATTTTTTCATGTAATGATTTTTCGGGTTCTATCATAAGAAATGGTCCTTCATCAATAAATCTGCAGTTGTTAACACTGAGCAGATTTTTCACTTCAATGATCTTATCTTCATATATTTCCGTCATTCCGTGATCACTTAACAGAATTATGTTTACGCTGTCCTGCAAACCAATTTGAAAAAGTCCATTGTTGAGAATTCCTATAAGACTGTCTAAACGCATGATAGATAAATTTATCTCGGGTGAATTTGGTCCATACTCGTGTCCATAAGAATCCGTATCATGAAAATAAGTGGTAATAAAATGCGGTCGTTCGGAATATGGTAGGGTCAGCCAATGCAGTACGGTATCAATTCTGTTTTTATAAGGAAAATCATGTTCGTAGATTTTCGAAAATGTAGGTCGTCTCGTAGGATCAGTAACATCCGATGAAGGCCAAAAAAAACTTGCCGATCTTACTTTGTTTTTTTCAGCAAGCTCCCAAAATGCTATTCCTTTGTACCAGGAAGAATTCCGCACGGCTGAACGATTTCCTAAATTATATTCCTCGCCGGTTGATAAATCGCGCATATTATTACTTATTATTCCGTGATTCTCCGTATACATCCCGGTGATAATTGAAAGATGATTGGGAAAAGTCTTTGAGGGAAAACATGGACGCAATGATTTAGCGGTTACTCCTCTGTCTTTCATTTTCTGAATATTCGGAGTGATTCCACGCTCGGAATAATCCCATCTGAATCCATCGAAAGAAATGAGTATTACGTAGGGTTTACTTTGTGCAAAAAGAAAACCGAACATCATCAGAAAAAGGAGAATAATTTTTTTCATTGCTTACACCATCACTAGTTTCCAAAAGGAAATATAAAATAATTAGTTGTCGGATTCACAGCGAATAATACTCTGAAAAAAGTATCTCAGAATTATTAGTATTCAACTAGAGATGCAGCTAAGATATTGCTATTTACATAGTGTGAATAGTCCGGCAATATATAAACGGGAAATAATTTTGTGTTATTGTTGGTATCGCAGCAGCATGTTATGTTAGATGGAAATTTAAATAAGAATATATGTATATGTATTCCTATTAATATTAATAAACAAATAGACATTATTCTTGACATTTATATAAGTTTTTTTTTATTTTGAGCCGTGTTTTGTGAAACAGGTAATCACTACCCAAATTGTAAAACAGATTATTTGTACTTTTAAATGAACGAACGATACTTACATCAGCTCAAAATCCGGGGATTGATCCGATTGATTAAAATGAAATTTATTACTCATAGACAGAAAATTCTCAAATACAGATCCTCAATAAACTATTGTTAATCTTCCTTCAGCGCCTATTGGAATATGGTAACACGGGGGGAATAAATCAGTTACATCATTGACAGGGTGGTGTTGAGTTATTCCGAATATTCTGAATTTAGGTAAGGGACTGAAGAACCGGTCGGCTTATCTTTTCAATCACAAATGAGATTAAGTAAAACTATTAACTGTAATTTTCAGAAGGCAAATCCTGTATTTTAATTGGAGATGTCTTAAAAATGGAGAATTATAAATGTTAAAAAAAATTTTTCATGCTCTGAGTACAAAAGTGAAACTCTCAATATTCCCTATTTTCGGTTAACAGTAAATCAACTAAGTATAATACAATAATTGGTATCCGATGCTTTACGAAAGAATTAAAATACCGAATCGTACAATCAAGAACTATACGATTATCAAAAACAAAAAATCTAACATATATCTCTCGAATATTTCCTCAGAAATCTGGAATATGCTGGATGGAAGCAGTTCGCTGGATGACATCAAGATGAGACTATACAATAAGTACAATGATTCGATTTATAATCTTGAGGAGGCGATAGGGAATATTATTTCAGGTTTTTCTGAGAAAGAATTGTTAAAAACCAATCATCCCAAAAGTCAGATTGATGAGCATATTAATCAACAAACTTCAGCGAAAAGTAAATCTACCAGAGATGAAATTATTGAGTTTTATTTTAAGAATTATTTTATCCGCAAAGTTGACCTGGAGCTTACTTACAGGTGTAATTTCAAATGCCGGCACTGTTACAATATTGCGGATTTCAAGAACGAAC
>CAZEXO010000066.1:0-16730 GCA_964516545.1 uncultured Melioribacteraceae bacterium | reverse complement strand
TAACAATAGACAGAGCCCGTGACATAGTTTGGGAACATTTACATGATCCCAAATTCATGCGCAAATGGAATCCCCGTATAGAAAATATTCAGCCTCTTCAGGATACACTTCCAGGACTAGCATATAAATTCAAGGTAACCTATTCGATCATTGGAAAAACCGAAGAATATCTTGGCGAGGTGATCTCCTATAAAAAAGACCTTCAACTAAAAATACTCTATTCAAAATCATCCTCGAAAAAAGACAAGTATATCATAGAAAGTTTCGAACTACATGAAACCAGAAAGGGAACAAGAGTTTGCCATTGTCTCGATCTTAAAAAATCCGGAATCAACTTTTTTGTACAACTGTTTTACTTTATCATACACTTTCCCAAATGTCTTTTTGGTAAAAGATATTTATCATCACTCAAGACTGCTGTGGAACGATAATAAAATAAGTTAGCTTGATTTTTTCAAAACACTTGATAATCTGAGTGAATTCAATATATTCGTCGCTGAAAAAAGATAAATAATTACGAGAAAACAATTTATAAAGAAAGGAAGAATTTAAATTGCATTAGAAAGGACTAAAGAAAAGCTTACAAATTTATCTGCCGAAGTCTGAAAATGAAACCACGGGAAAAAGAAAGATACTTGATATCTTCAAAGTAAGATTGGAAACGATCATCAACAAATCACATCCGTTAGTGAGAGTATCAGAAGCAATTAATCGGAAAAGTCTGGGAGAGAAATTAACAAAAAAATATTTGGAACGAATGGTAGCTCCAGGAAAACGGATGCAAATAATGGTCGGATTACAGTTTGGAACGTGTTAATAAAAATGAAACGGTAATTTTTACTAGGCGACATTTGTCGTAATTGTAAGTAATAGATTTAAAAAACCCGACTCCTTTATGAAGCCGGGCTTTTTTTTATTTCATGAATAATTTTTGCAACTCATATTTTTTTCTTTTTTTCCAGGAGCCTTTGTGGTAAGCATAACCTGTAATCAAAGGCATTGCAAGTGTTGCTTCGGAATATACCATTTGTTCGAATGTCGTTTCCACTTTGCCCCATGAACTTGCTTCTTTGAGAGTTGAACTTGAAAGAGCGCCGTCACGAACATCAGCAACCGTAATTTGAATCGCGTATTTGTGCATCGGAACGTCTTCCTGTAAAATATCTGCAGCAACTACAATATCCTGTGTAAAGTTTTTCGGAACTCCACCGCCTATCATAAAAATACCTGTTTCGTTGTTGTGCAGTTTTATTTTTGTTAATTCGAAAAAGTCTTTACCCGAATCAAAAGAAACATGTTTTTCGGGATTTTTGTGCTGATGCATAACTATTCCGAATCCGGCAGAACAATCAGAAAATGCTGGTACAAAAATCGGTACGTTGTTTTTATAAGCAGCGTAAATAATGCTGTCTTCACATTTGGGTCCGCCGTGTGTTTCGAGATATTTACCGAATTCCCAGAGTAATTCGCGTGAGGAATAAGGACGCGGTTCAAGCGAGTTGAAAATCTCAGCGGTGGTATCATCGCATATTCTTAATTCGTCTTCATCGATGTAAGTATCGTAAATTCTGTCGATATGTAATTCGCGTAATTCGTTATCATCGCTGAATGGTGTTCCGATGTAATGCTTAAAACCGAGCGCTTCAAAAAAATCCTGATCAACCATTAATGCGCCGGTTGATACAATTGCATCGACCATGTTATTCGATACGAGATCATAAACAACGCGTTTTAATCCCGCGCTGAAAAGACTGCCTGCAAGTGTAAGTATAACAACACAATCTTTATCATTGAGCATCATGTCGTAAATTTTTGCGGCTCTGTTTAAGTCGCGGGCTGTGAAAGCCATTTTTTCCATCGAATCAACCAGACTGATTACGTTATGTTCTTTAATATCGATGTGTTTTATTACGTCCTTCAGAAAGTCCTTTTTTGTTGCCATTTCTTCTCCTTTTTTGATTCACGGTTATGTGAATATTATAATAAATCTTGCCTAATTCAAGAGTTAACTGAAAAAGGTCGTCAAAAATATGAAAATGAGAATGAATTACAAAACTAAATATAAGATATGGTATAAATGAAAATTACATTCAAAAAAAACAATGCCGGCTTGATTCCCCGGCATTATTTTTTATAACTGTTATCAGGAAAAGTAAATCTAAAGAGCGAAGATTGCACCAACGACAATTGTTCTTCTTCCGAAGTAACTTTCTATTCTTTGCTGACAGGAGTAATCCCGGTTATAGGTATAATCGAACAAATTTTTAATGTTCAGTATATTCAAACCTTCTATGTAAAATATTGTTGAAAGATTTTTGAATATCTGATTCAGATATGTGAGGCGAATATCGAGACGTTTGTAATCAGGATACCTGCTGGAATTATCCTTTCCGTACAAAGGTTCATAAAGATTAATTTCCTGATGATACACGGAACCGGTAATGGGTGAATAAGGTTTTCCGGTTGCATACTTCAAATTAATTCCAACCTGCCATATCGGTGAAATGTTATATTTTAGAACCACTGTCAGGTTATGAGTAATATCAAAAGAACTGTTTGTTAATTCATCATATTCCATCCATTTTCGTTTTGTGTTGATAAAGCCGTAAGAAACCCATCCCTGAATATCTAATGGAAAATTCCCTTTAAGGATCATATCAATCCCTGTCGCGTAACCATAACCGTTATTATTGAAATTCAGTTCGTTGTCTTCGAGCGGAAGATTATCATAATTTTTGTGGAATAACTCCAGTCGGAAAGAATTGCTCTGATCGATTTCATAATCATACGAAAGTACATAATGCAATGCTTTCATGGATTTAAGATTCGGATTGCCGTCCTCTTTAGCATAGAGTCTGAAATCAGGGACCTGGTGAAAAGAACCGAAAGCGAATCTTATTTTCGATTGTTCGGCAATCTGATATCCGAGTCCGGTTCTGAGATCCAAATTAGTTATATCAAGTTTTGTGAAATGGTCTGTTCTTATTCCGGCAACAGCGAATAATTTTTCCACACCAAACAGATCAAGTATTTTTATTTCAGCGTAACCTCCAAACCGGTTCTCATCAATTTTCTCATTAAGAATATCGTTCGAAGCTTCAGGACGAATATCATAATCTTCTTCCGGAATAATTCCAACATAAGTCTGCCTGCGTTTTTCAAATTCAAATCCGGCAAGCAGTTGTAATTCATCGCTGAATGTATGTTCAACATCTGTTCTTGAAAGATAAGATTCATCCACCATATCTATATCGAGTATACCCAGGCGCCAGTTGTTATCATGTGAGGCATAAGAAATACTGCTTTTCAAAATAGTATTACTGCCAATTAGCTGGGTGAGTTGCAGATTTAATAAAGCGGTCTCACTATTCCCGTTAAACACACCGTTGAATTCAGCGCGCTGAATATTAACGCCTTGTTTATCATCGGCGAGTATGCCGGTGAATTTTATTTTTCCCGACTGAGAAAACTTAAATGTAGCTGTTGTTGTCAGGTTTTGCGATGAAGGCGAGGCAGTGAAATCTTTAAGTCCGCCGTTAAACCACATGATTGGTTTCGTGTAACTTTTCTGACCGTAAATTCTTATTCCCAATTTATCCTGAAGGATAGGCAATTCAGCGCTTAATGAGGATGCGGCAAGTGAAATTCCTGCAGATAACCCCAATTGTGTCGGTAAATCTTTTGTCTGGATATCAAGAACTCCCGAAAGGACATTTCCGTATTTCACCGAAAAACCCCCGCTGGAAAAATACATCTCGCTAACCGCACTTGTGTTAAGATTTGAGAATAATCCTCCGTAAGAAGACTCTAAAGTATAAGGATGATAGATTGAAGCCTGATCAATTATCGTGATGGTTTCTGAGGGATCACCCCCTCGAACATAAAGTTCAGCGCTTTCCGAAACCTGAGTTACACCGGGCATTGTCTTCAATGATTGGTAAAGATCAGCAGCCCCCCCGGGAGTTGTCATTACATCAATTGATGAAACAACAACTCCTTTTTGACTTTCACTGCTGAATGAGCTTCCTATAACCACAGCTTCTTTTAATTCAATAGATTCGACAGACAATATTATTTTCATATTTTCATGTTGATTTTCAGAAAGGTCTATTTTTTGTGTGAATGCAGAATAACCTACCATTGATACCCTTAAAGTAATTTGACCGGTAGCTGAGGTGATCAGGGTAAATAATCCATTCTCATCGGAAGTTGTTCCTTCTCGGCTCTCTTGAATAAATATGTTTACTGCCGGTAGGGGAAAGCCTGTTTCATCGGTTACCGTTCCGGAAATTTTTGACTTTTCTTTCGCTTCAATACAAAACAGACATTGAGCAAAATAAAGAATGGCGATTATCCTAAATATGTATTTCATTCTTAAATCCGCTAAATAGTTAATCGATATTGAGTTCAACAACCTGATTGTTTACAGAAAATGTAAACTTTGCATCTTTGTATAATGCCGGGCCATAATTTCCACGGGCATTATTAGAAAAACAATAACCTTCAGTCGGTATTCCGAGCATGTTGCTATCCAATTCACCGTTCGAGTTTTGATCGTGAAAGCCCTTAATTGCATATTCACCGAAAGGGATATTTTCAATAATCACTTCCGACATGCCGTTGGAAATTTTTCCGGCAAGACCTCTGAAAGGAGCTCCTGCTCTGTAATTTTCCGGCGAGTTATTCAGTGCTATCATAATTTTTCCTTCATCATCACTGATACCTTTTATCCTGACAATCAGATTACCATTATTAACCTGATGTAATGAATCAGAGTTTTGGGCGTATGCTGAAGTGATGAATGTCAGAATGATAAATGCAGCAAGAATTAAGTTTTTCATTTTTGTCTCCTTGTTTTATTATTGTAGAGTTCTCTAAAAAATAGAGTATTTAGATAAAAAATTTTTATTCGTTCCTTCCGAACATACCTCCGATTACTTTCAGATAATCTTCTATTGCTTTCCTGCCTTTTTCAGTTATGTTATAAAAAGAAACTGGTTTTCTGTCAATAAAGGTTTTTTCAGTTTTAATGTAATTTGTGTCTTCCAGTTTCTTAAGATGAGCCCCAAGATTACCATCAGTAGCTTTCAACTTATCTTTCAGGAAAGAAAACTCAGCTTTTTCAACTGTTAGGAGAACCGAAAGAATAGCGAGCCTGATTCTGGATTGAAAAATGGGATCGATATTTTGGTAATCAAATTCAGCAGGCATTTTTCATGTACTCGGATTTAAATTTTCTATAAATAATTATTCCCGGGATAATCTGTAAAAATAACATCATGGCAGCCATTATTATCAAGGTGTGAACCCCGGGAGAAATAAACATTATAATGCTGCCAATCCACCAAAACGGTGCAAGAATCTTCATTAATTTATTGTTTTGCAATTGCGCTGTAATATAAAATCCGATTCCTAAAATAGCTGCTAAAACGGGCGAGATTGAAAATGGATAATAAGCATTTGTCATAGGTCCAATAAAACCCAAAATACACATCGTTATTCCGGAGGAAATCCAAGTCGCTCCGAGCATTCGTCCCGCGAAAGTAACAGCTCTTGATTTTCTGGAACGCATCAATTCTATAATTGTGTATATCCATCCCCCGGCAACAACAACTACCCAAACCTGCCCACTCAATTGATCACCGCTAAGTAGAATATCCAGATAGGTAACGGTTAATCCAATAAGTATAAGAATTCCCCAGATAATAAAACCGATTCCATTTTCAATGACGACATTTCTGCTATCATTAATTATTGTTTTAATATACTCGAGGTCCTCAAATATTTTTTCTTTTTGGTCCATTTTTTCTCCGTTCACAGAGTTCTCTATTTTTTAGAGTGAAATATAAACGAATCGTTTCCGTTTGTCAAGATTTTTTTTGGAGATGACGAAAATTTTCTAGGATTAGCGGAAAGTCCAAAGGTGTATTTATTTTATCTATCTATAGTAAATGACATTTTCTGAAGGATAACGAAGAAATCAGCCGATAATAAAACTATCGTAATCATTCAGAATTTTTATGTTCTTTATGTTATATTCGCACTTAAAAAGGGAAATGTTGATGAGCAAATCAAAGTATACAATTGGATTACTTCAACTGGCCTATGGCGAAGACTTAAAAGATAATCTAAAAAAAACTCTTTCCTGGGTTAAGAAATCGGCTAAAGAGGGAGCTCAGATAATCTGCCTGCCGGAACTTTATCGATCGCAATATTTTTGTCAGAAGGAGGATTTTAATACTTTTGATTTAGCAGAGACTATTCCCGGTCCCTCAACTGATGCATTTAGAAAGTCAGCGAAAGAAAATAAAATTGTGATTGTTGTTCCGATATTTGAAAAACGCGCTCCGGGTCTTTATCACAATAGCGCTGTGATTATTGATGCTGATGGAAAAATTCTCGGCGTATACAGAAAGATGCACATTCCTGACGATCCGGGATTTTACGAAAAATATTATTTCACACCGGGTGACCTAGGTTTTAAATCATTCAAAACAAAATTCGGAAATATCGGTACGTTGATTTGCTGGGATCAATGGTATCCAGAAGGCGCCAGAATAACAGCATTGAAAGGCGCTGAGGTAATTTTTTTCCCTACTGCCATTGGCTGGCATCCATCCGAAAAAGAAAAGTACGGTAAAGCTCAGAGAGATTCATGGATAACCATTCAACGATCACATGCAATTGCTAATGGTGTTTATGTTGCCTCGGTTAACAGAACCGGTTTTGAACAGCCCGTGAAAGAAAGCGCCGGAATCATTTTCTGGGGTTCATCTTTTATCTGCGATCCGCAGGGTGTAATTCTTGCACAGGCTTCTGAAGACAAAGAAGAAATTGTAATGGCTGAAGTTGATCTTAAACATCTTGAAACAATCAGAAGAAACTGGCCATTTTTGCGGGACAGACGAATTGATGCTTACGGCGATATTACAAAAAGATATTTGGATGAAAAGTAAAAAAACTGAAAAGGAATGAGAGCGAGTAATGAGTGAAAAGTTTAGATTACCTGCCGAGTGGGAAAAACATAAATCTACAATTTTGTGTTGGCCGCATCAAAAAGAAGATTGGCCTGGTAAGTTTACTCCGATACCTTGGGTGTATACGGAAATAATAAAAAATATTGTTCCGGGGGAACTTGTCAGAATAATTGTTCAATCGAAAAAAGAGGAATCAAAGGCAAAAAAATATCTTGAGCGTGCGCATGTTGATTTAACAAATATTCAATTTATTATTACAAAAACTGATCGCGGCTGGATGCGCGATTCTTCTCCGGCATTTGTGAAAAACGGGGAAAAAGTAACGGCTGTTAAATTTACATTTAACGGCTGGGCAAAATATGACAACTGGAAACTGGATAAATTTATTCCGGGAACACTGTCAAAAAAAATGGGACTCGAATTAGTTGAGCCTGTTCATAAAAATAAAGCTGTAGTTCTTGAAGGCGGCGCTATCGATAGCAACGGATGCGGTACGCTTTTAACTACAGAAGAATGTTTGCTCGATGAAAAAGTACAGGTGCGTAATCCGGGGTTTACTAAAACAGACTATGAAAAAGTTTTTAAAGATTATCTTGGAATAAAAAATATTATCTGGTTGGGAAAGGGAATATCCGGTGATGATACACACGGACACGTGGACGATCTTTGTCGGTTTGTTAATAAAAATACTGTTCTTCTGTGCAGGGAAAAAAATTCATCTGAAGACAACTACAAACCTCTCGAAGAAAATTTTGAACGTATGCAGGATGCAAAGCTTGAAGACGGATCTAAAATAAATGTAGTTGAATTGCCAATGCCGAAGCCGCTACATTTCGAAGATCTTCGGTTGCCAGCAAGTTATGCGAATTTTTATATTTCCAACAATGCTGTATTAGTTCCGACATTTAACGATCCGAACGACAGGATTGCATTGAACATAATTAAAGATTTTTTCCCGGACAGGGAAGTTGTCGGGATCCACGCGGTTGATCTTGTTTGGGGACTTGGAACTATTCATTGTTTAAGTCACGAAGAACCAGAATAAAGAAAACCCGTAAAAGGTTTTATATACAAACGGGTAACAGGTACATCTTTTTTATTACGTCATAATCTTTGTAACCATTTTTTAAAAAACACATCTTCAACGTTATAAATATTATTGTAATAAAAAACCAAACCTCTGTTCAGAAGCGCATCGAGCGCTGTTTTCACAGAACTGGGTGTACCAAGAGAATATTTTTCGATAAAATTTTTGGAGGTTATTTGTTTAATGCCGTTTTCTTTGGCAATAGCATCCAATAAATACCATTGATTCTTGGTTAATAAATTTCTGTAATTCAGGTAGTAGACTTCATTCTCTTTGAGTATCTGGAACAACACTTCAGAAACATCTTCTTTTGTAATTTCATTTTGCTCAGAAGCATACAACCGGTTACATAAATTTTGAACAAAATAAGTATGAGTCTCACTTAAGTCCAGCAGGTATTGTATTGAATCTTCACTGATTATTTTGGATGAGTTGTTAAATTTAGTTTTAATAAATTTTGTATATGCCGACGCTTCAATTTTTTCTAAATGGAACAGCTCTCCGGATTGATAAAACGGACGCGATTTATCTTTGAACATGGAAGTCATTAAGTGATCCTGGCTGCCTGAGAAGATGCAGGTAATATTCGGAGAGGTCTGAAGATAAGTTCTTAATAAAGGTTCTATATTTTCTTGAGGATAGTTTAATATCTGTTGGAATTCATCAAACGCGATAACAATGGTTTCTTTTTGTTCTGATAAGTACTTAAATATGATTTCAATATTCAGCTCTGTTTGTTTGTCGCTTTTCCAATCGAATGATATCACCGGATTGCCTGAGAACGGATCAAATGAAAATGATGGTTTTATATTTTCAATAAGTTTTTTCAGGGTGTCCGAGGCTTTTTTTAACAGACCATCGAACTCGCCCAAGATACTTCTACCCAGAAGTTGTGCAAATTCTGTTAAATTATTTGTCGCATACAGATCGATATAAAAAAACTTATAATCTTTTTTGGATTTTAGTTTATGAAAGGTATGAAGTATTAACGCTGTTTTACCTATTCTTCGTCGAGAGAACAATGTAACATTTCTGTTATTCTGAATGGATTGACTTAATTTTTCGGTTTCAGATTCGCGGTCGCAGAAATATTCAGGTGAAACATAGCCGGTTAGTAAAAAAGGATTCATGCACAACCTCTAAATTTTACGTAATTAACGTTACGTAAATTACGTAAAAATTATGACGTAATACAAGAAAGAATTGTTGCGAATTTTATGTTAAAACTAAAACACCATTTTCGCCAGTCTTAAAATCCCCTGTTTCCAGGGAACTCTATGTGAAATCCCGGATTGATTTTCAAAACTTTTTAAGTTATCAAGATACCATTCATAATTTCTTACAAGCGCGTCTTTGTTAGAATATTTTGGTGTAAATCCTAAAACTTTTTCTGCTTTTTCAATTGATACGAATGAATCTTTCGATGCGGTTTCATATACCCA
The DNA here is from genome assembly GCA_964516545.1 of uncultured Melioribacteraceae bacterium. Classification (GTDB taxonomy): domain Bacteria; phylum Bacteroidota; class Ignavibacteria; order Ignavibacteriales; family Melioribacteraceae; genus JAHISV01. The sequence continues at coordinate 7,224 of CAZEXO010000066.1, read as the reverse complement.
TTTATAAAGTGGTGAAAGTTTGAGCGCTTCTAAAATTTTTAATGTCCAGATGATCGGTTTTTCAGGTAAGCCGATTATTCTTTTACCGAAACCCGCTCTGTCGAGAACAGCCTGATAATCTTCGCGCATAGTTGCAAATTCTTTTGCGCCGATATTAAAAGTATCATTTACAACATCCTCCCTCAATTCCACACATCGATAAACAGCTTCGCATAAGTCTTCTACATCAAGTAATTGGTAACGATTGTTACCTGATCCGATCATTGGGAAATTTTTACCATCTTTTGCCCAGTCATAAAATAGTGCAAACACACCTAGCCTTTCCGGTCCGATAAAAGATTTCGGCCGAATTATAGGAACACATTTTCCCTGATTTCTGAATTTCAGGCATTCTTCCTCAGCAAGAATTTTAGCTTTGCCGTATGGTCCAACGCCATCCAGTCTATCATCTTCATATAACGGATGATGATCAGGAATCCCATAAACCGCGGTTGATGAGATATGAATGAAACGTTTTACATTGTTCGCAAAAGCGGCTTCGAGTAATATTCTTGTGCCGTCAACATCGGTGGTAAATATTTCTTCCTGAGAATATAATGGAAGAGCTGCTGCCGTGTGAATAACAATGTCAATTCCGGGCATTATTTCTTCGACTTTTTTTGCGTCTCTGATATCAGCTTTCACGATAGAAATTTTGTCCTGCATATCAGGATATTCAAATTCGGCAATGTCGTATGAGATTAAGTTATGTTTTTTTTCAATCAGGTATCTGATGAGATTAATTCCCAGAAAACCTGAACCGCCTGTTACAAGAATTTTCATACGACTCTCCATAAAGATATAACGCAAAGTTAAATAAATTTACCTAGTGACCAAAATAGTGTTCTTAAGACGATATTAATAAAAATAGAATTTGAAGTAAGAATTTCATCCACGCAGCATCTTTGATTATTTTTGAACTCATAGGGAATAGTAGTAAATTTCCCCTCGTAATTAATAAGTCATACCGAGGAAATATGAAAAAAAGTTCAGCTGCGATTTTGATATTTTTGTCAACGATGATATTGGTGTCGGCTCAGCAAAAAAAAGAAGAGATGCTTCTTGAAGCTTTAGGAGCATTAAGCGGTCAAAATATGTATTTGACATATCTGTCGATTGGTAACATCGCAGATAATTTTGGGGCTGGTGTTTACAAAACGGATTTTGCCGCCGAAATTACCGACGAATTAAGCGAAATGATTCAAATGACAATCAAAAAATATAAAGAAATGTTGGCGAGCAAACTCATTTTTGAAGAAGATTATAATGCTCTGATGAAATTCATAGATGTTTATGAGACGCTTGCCGAAGAAGCTGCCGGATTAAAAGCCATGATAATGAAAAACAGCGAAGAGAATATCGGGCGTTATGAAAGGGGACGACAACAAGCCTGGAAATTGATTTCAGAAGTACTTGGTATTCAACAGTAATCTAATAGGTTTATCGACAATAACATTAGTCTCTTCCGGAGAACAATGAAATTTTTTTTCCAAAAATTATCGACGCTCATATTGCTTTGTTCAGGCTTAATAGCGACAGGGTGTTCTGACACAAACAATAACAATCGAAGTGACTATAAAATTATAAGTGAAGCTTCTGTTTTTATTTTCCCGCTGGAGGGTGAAATTAGTTTAAGGGAAGCGGAATTTTCCGGACTTGCCTGGTTTAATGATGATTTGATACTGCTTCCGCAATACCCGCAAATGTATGGTGAAGAATCGGATGGCGCGTTATTCATCATTAATCGTGCTCAGCTCGATTCATCTTTGAACACGAAAGGGGCATACATTCCCAAAGCGCAAAAGACAAAGATTGATTTTAACGGACTTGATAGTGACCTTCTTTCCCATGGAAGCGGTTTTGAATCCATTGTTTTCAATGGCAGTGATGTTTACCTTACAATTGAATCATACGCCTTTTTTAATACAACCGGGTATATTATAAAAGGTGAAATCACTGGTAACGCTAACATAAAACTGCTTCCCGAAACCTTAAAAGAAATTAAAGCGCAGACAAAAATTTCTAATCTTTCGGAGGAGTCCATTTTCATCAAGGACAGTCTGGTTATAACAATTTATGAAGGTAACGGATTGAATATCAATGCACGACCGGTTGCAAATGTATTTAATCTTTCATTAGATCATATCGGAATAAATCCTTTGGACAACATTGAATATCGGATAACCGACGCAACACAACCTGATGAAAAGGGTAATTTCTGGGTCATAAATTACATGTGGCCAGAAGATGAAAAAGATTTACTTCCGACAGAAGATGACGAATTTAAAAAATTTGGTATTGGTAAGAGTCACAGAAACAGTTATGGAGTTGAAAGACTTATAGAACTTAACATTGCTGAGCAAAAAATCAGCAGGACAACGACTGCGCCAATTTATTTAGAAAATAAATTAAAACCCGGAGGCAGAAATTGGGAAGGGATTGTCAGATATAAACGTGGATTTTTGCTAGTTACGGATAAATACCCAAAAACAATACTTGCCTTTGTTCAGCCGAATAATTGACTATTATAGGTGCAATTATAGCAATTTAACTCAAATGTCAGAAAATTCGCCCACAAAATTTTTTAATTGTCAGGAAATGGTATGAACTACTTAAATATATAACCCGATTTCTTGACATTTATACCTTTGGCGAATATATTTGTAATCTTTGTAAAAAAAAATATCTTTTTGGAGGAATTCGCTGTGAAGGCAGAAAAAATTACGAGGTTCATTAAGGCTGAAGATGCCGATAGGAAATGGTATGTTGTTGATGCTCAGGGTCAGGTGCTTGGCAGATTAGCATCACAGATTGCCAGGGTGATCAGAGGAAAACACAAAGCGGTTTTTACTCCTAATATGGATACCGGTGATTTCGTTGTTGTTCTTAATGCCGACAAAATCAGAGTGACCGGTAAAAGAGAAACTCAAAAAGAATATTTCTCGCATTCAGGATATCCGGGCGGCGTAAGAATCAGATCTTATTCAGAGTTGATTGAGAAAAATCCTGCGCTCGTAATTCAAAAAGCAGTGAGAGGTATGTTGCCCAAAACCAGACTTGGAAAAAAATTAATAAAAAAATTAAAAGTGTATGCAGGTACTGAACATCCTCATACAGCACAAAAACCAGAACCTTTAAGTTTTTAAGAGGTAATTTGAATGGCTGACAAAATATTTGTTGGAAGAAGAAAAAACGCAGTTGCAAGAGTATATCTCAGAACCGGTTCAGGTAAAGTTACCGTCAACAAGAGAGAATTTGAAAATTATTTTCCTCTTAAAGATCATAGAGAAGATGTGATTTTACCTTTTAAAGAAACTGAAACTCTGGGTAAATATGATGTTTATGCAAATACCCGTGGTGGTGGAATATCAGGTCAGGCTGAGGCAATAAGATTAGGAATTGCCAGAGCTCTTGTCGAGATGAATCCTGACTTTAGAAATTCACTCAAAACTTTGCATCTCCTCCGCAGGGATCCGAGAATGGTTGAACGTAAGAAATACGGACAGCCGAAAGCAAGAAAAAGATTCCAGTTCTCAAAGAGATAATTTCTTATTTCCAATTTATGGAATTAAATTTAGCTTAATAAAAGGGTGCTTTTGCACCCCTATTTTAATAAATCACTCATACTTTCGGATTTGTCCCCTGTGTCCGGGCTAAAATCGGATTAAAGGCAGAGAAGAGGAAAGTAGAAGTAAAACAGGAGAAAAAAATGCCAAAAGTTGAATTGACTCAGCTTATTGAAGCTGGTGCACATTTCGGTCATCTCACCCGCCGTTGGAATCCTAAAATGAGACCTTACATTTTCATGGAAAAAAACGGTATTCATATTATTGATCTTAAAAAAACTCAGAAATCAATTGATGTAGCTTCCGAAGCCTTGTTTAATATCGTTTCTCAAGGTAAATCAGTAATGTTCGTTGGTACAAAAAAACAGGCTAAAAGTGTTGTTGCCCATGAAGCAAAAAGATGCGATGCGAACTGGGTTAGTGAGAGATGGCTTGGCGGAATGCTGACTAACTTTTCCACGATTCGTAAAAGCGTAAAAAGATTACAGACTATTGATAAGATGGAAAGCGACGGAACTTTTGAAAAAATAACAAAAAAAGAAAGACTGTTTCTTACCCGTGAAAAAGATAAACTTAGAAAAGTTCTTGACGGCGTTGAATCTATGGGAAAACTGCCGGGCGCGATTTTTGTCGTTGATATTAAAAAAGAATTTATCGCGGTTCGTGAGGCTATGCGATTAAATATTCCGGTTTTTGCTATTGTTGATACTAATTGCGATCCTGATGACATTGATTATGTAATTCCTGCTAATGATGATGCTTCAAGAACAATTGAGATTGTTTTGAAAGCGATGTCGGATTCTGTGATTGAAGGGAACGAAAAAGCAAAAGAATTGAGAGCTCATGAAAGCGCCGAAAAAGAAAGAGAGAAAAAGGATAGAGTAGAAAAAGGCGAACCTAAAAAAGGACGGGTAAGAAAAGTTAAATTTGACAACAAAGGTAAAAAAGCAGATAACAATGAAACACCTGCTGAAGATAAATCTGTTGCTGGTGAGGAACCGAAAGCTGAAGAAAAAACGGAAGAAAAATCTGCTGAATAAGATAGAATTTTAATAAATATGAGGAAAATAAAATGGCAATTTCAGCCCAACAAGTAAAGGAATTAAGAGATAAAACCGGCGCCGGTATGATGGATTGCAAAAAAGCGTTATCTGATGCTGATGGTGATTTTGCAAAAGCAATTGAAATCCTTAGAAAAAAAGGAGCTTCCGTTGCTGCAAAAAGAGCTGAAAGAACTGCAAATGAAGGTATTATTCTTACAAGAATTTTAGACAATGGTAAAACTGCGGTTATTCTGGAAGTTAACTGCGAAACTGATTTCGTTGCCAACAGCAATGACTTTCTGACTTTCGCAAATTTGGCTTTGGAAGCACTTGTTGCAAACAGACCCGCTGATGTTGAAAGTCTGATGAACATTGAAGTCAATGGGGTAAAGATAAGTGATGAACTCACGAATCTGATCGGAAAAATTGGCGAGAAGATTGAGATATCACGTTTCACGATAGATAAATCAGAATCAGGAATTGTTGTTGATTATATCCATCACGGCTCGAAACTTGGAGTATTAATCAAAACGGAAAACGTTCCTTCAGGAAAAGAAGAAGAATTAAAAGTAATACTAAAAGATATTGCAATGCAGGTCGCTGCTATGAAACCGTTGACTGTTTATAGAGAAGAAGTCGATAAAGCGACAATTGAAAAAGAAATCGAAATCTATAAAGAGATTGCCCGTAAAGAAGGTAAACCGGAACAAATTCTTGAAAAAATTGCTGTCGGAAAATTGAATAAATTCTACGAAGAAAATTGTTTGATCGAACAGATTTATGTTAAAGACAATTCTAAAAAAGTAGGCGATTTAATTAAAGATTTTAACAGCGCTAATAAAGCTGAAACAAAAATTTCGATGTTCCGCCGCTTCCATCTAAGCGACGAGAAAAAGTAATTTATTCGAAAAGGTCTTATTTCTAATAAGACCTTTTTTTTTATTATATTGGGAATAATTATGGAAAAAAAATTAAAATACAAACGCCTGCTTCTGAAACTCAGCGGTGAATCTCTCCAGGGAAAATTCAATCAGGGAATTGACCCGGCTGTTCTGAATTTTTTCGCATCAGAGATTAAAAAGGTGCATGATCTGGGCGTTCAAGTAGGAATCGTAATCGGTGGCGGAAATATTTACCGCGGACTGAATGCCGGCGAACAAGGAATTGAAAGAGTAACCGGTGACCAGATGGGAATGTTAGCTACGGTGATAAATTCATTAGCACTGCAAAACGCGCTCGAAAATGCCGGATTATTTACCCGATTGATGTCAGCCATTAAAATGGAAGAAATTGCAGAACCCTACATAAGAAGACGCGCAATCAGGCATCTTGAAAAGGGACGAGTTGTTATATTCGGCGCAGGAACCGGTCACCCGTATTTTAGCACAGATACGGCGGCATCATTACGCGCAGTTGAAATTGAAGCTGATGCCATTCTTAAAGGAACACGTGTTGATGGTGTGTTTGACAGCGATCCTGAGAAAAATCCCAAAGCTGCTTTTTACAATGAAATTTCTTATCTCGATGTCCTGAATCAGAACCTTAGAGTAATGGATATGACGGCTATAAGCTTATGTAAAGAAAACAATCTTCCTATTATTGTTTTTAATATGGGAATCGAGAATAATTTGTTAAAACTGGTTATCGGTGAAAATATCGGTACGATCGTTTCAAATTTCGGAATTACGGAAGATCAAAAATAAACAACGAGGTTTCTATGAATAATGCGGTAATTAAAGACGCAAAAGAACGCATGGATAAAACCATTGAGGCGTTCAGACATGAAATTTCAAAAATAAGAACCGGAAAGGCTACAACTGCCTTATTAGATGGAATTAAACTAGATTATTACGGATCAATGACTCCCCTAACGCAGATGGCAAACGTGTCTGTGCTGGATGTACATACTCTGAATATCACCCCGTGGGACAGATCGCAAGTCGGCGCTATTGAAAAAGCAATCCTTGCCTCTGATCTCGGATTAAATCCGGCGAATGACGGAACAAATATCCGCGTTCCAATTCCCGTGCTTACCGAGGAAAGAAGAAAAGAAATGGTGAAGCTGGTAAAGAAATTCGGTGAAGACGCTAAAGTAGCTATTCGTAATGTTCGCCGTGATGCTAATGAACACCTGAAACGGTTAGAGAAAAATAAAGAACTAACGGAAGATTTAAGACACGATGCTGAAGTTGAAGTTCAGAAATTAACTGATGACCATATTAAAAAAATCGATGAATTCGTGAAACATAAAGAGGGAGAGATATTGGAAGTGTGATGATTATATAACATTATCGATATAGAGACTGAATTAAGAAGCCCGGATTTCAATTGAAAGCGGGCTTCTTCTGTTTTATGGACGTTCAATAAAAGAACGGCTTTATTGTTATAAAAAATATAACTAATTTCAATCCGGGTTAATGCAGAAACAAATAATTAATTATTTTAAAAATAATACGGACAAGACGCATGAGTGTTACAAAAGAGGAAGCGCTAAATTATCACAGCGAGGGCAGACCGGGAAAGGTGCAGGTAGTCGCCACCAAACCCTGTTTTACAGCCCGTGAGTTATCGCTGGC
>CAZEXO010000065.1:16470-16734 GCA_964516545.1 uncultured Melioribacteraceae bacterium | reverse complement strand
TTTCTTCAAAGTTGAGAATGTCAACATCATATTGATTTCCGTTAATCGTAAACTTGAATTTCTTCATATTTATCCTCGTTTATCTTGGATATTGTCTTAATCCGTAAATTTTTGAACTCCATGGTGAATAAGTTCTTGCTACTCTGTTAATTGTCAGAACAGTATTTTCTCTGTCGTGCTGTTCGCTGAAAAAAATGTGAAGCGCCATTGCTATCGCTGCATTTACCTCGCCGGGGATTTCCTCAACTCTAACTTCAGGTGAGA
>CAZEXO010000065.1:12670-16460 GCA_964516545.1 uncultured Melioribacteraceae bacterium | reverse complement strand
ATAGTAGGTTAAATAAATCGTTTGTCTAAAGGTGATATTGTAAAAAAGTGCATACAGCAACAACAGTGAAATAAAAACGACGCCAATTCCTATAGCGGTAATACCTATTCCCCAAGGATCTATTTGTTCAAATTTATCAGCGTTTGCTGTAATTTTTGCGGCGGCTGAAGAATCGATTGATGCCTGAGTTAAAAAAGTTATTATCATTTTTTTCCTCCTTACAAGGGAATGTTTGAATGTTTTTTAGGAGGATTAGAATCTTTTTTGGTAGCCAGCATTTGCAGAGCGCGAATCACGCGGAAGCGGGTATTTCTCGGCTCAATAACGTCATCAATGTAACCGTATTTAGCGGCGACATAGGGATTAGCAAATTTCTTTTTATATTCTTCTTCTTTCTCTTTCAGGAAATTTGTTTGCTCTTCCGGTTTTTCGATACTTTTAATTTCTTTTGAATGTAAAACTTCAATTGCTCCTTTGGGTCCCATGACGGCAATTTCAGAACCCGGCCAGGCATAGTTTATATCACCGCGTAAATGTTTGGATGACATAACGTCGTAAGCGCCGCCGTAAGCTTTCCGAAGAATTACAGTAACTTTTGGAACGGTGGCTTCTCCATAAGCAAATAAAAGTTTTGCGCCGTGAATAATAATGCCTCCATATTCCTGAGCCGTGCCGGGTAAAAATCCCGGAACATCAACTAGGGTAACGATCGGTATGTTAAATGCATCGCAAAATCTTACAAATCTTGCCGCTTTACGCGAAGCATTAATGTCAAGCACACCCGCAAGATAAGCGGGTTGATTTGCCACAACTCCGACAGAGATCCCGTTGAATTTAGCAAAACCGGTAATGATATTAGGTGCGTAATGACGCTGTGTTTCAAGAAATTCATTGTAATCGACTATTGAATGAATGACATCTTTCACGTCATAAGGTTTGTTCGGATTGTCAGGAATAATTTCGTTTAATGCATCATCAAGTCTGTCGATCGGGTCGTCGCAGGCTGCGAGCGGCGGATCTTCTAAATTATTCTGTGGAAGGTAGCTTAATAATTTTCGTATGAGCATTATTCCTTCCTGCTCATCATCAGCAACAAAATGTGTAACGCCTGATTTTGAAGCGTGAACCATCGGCCCGCCGAGTTCTTCATCGGTTACAATTTCACCGGTTACAGTTTTCACAACTTTAGGTCCGGTAACAAACATGTAACTCGTACCTTTAGTCATTATTGTGAAATCTGTCAGTGCGGGACTATAAACGGCTCCACCTGCGCAAGGACCGAAGATGGCAGATATCTGGGGAACAACCCCGCTTGCCATAATATTTCTCTGGAAAATATCAGCGTAACCTCCAAGACTTTTAACGCCTTCCTGAATGCGGGCGCCGCCACTGTCGTTAATACCGATAATCGGCGCGCCAACTTTCATCGCCTTATCCATAACTTTGCAGATTTTCTGAGCGTACATTTCCGAAAGAGAACCGCCGAATACTGTAAAGTCCTGAGAAAATACATAAACCAGTCTTCCGTCAATCGTTCCGTAACCTGTTACAACGCCATCGGATAAATAGGATAATTTATCAAGTCCGAAATCATGAGTGCGGTGCGAAACAAACATATCGAATTCCTCAAAACTTCCTTCATCGAGAAGCAAATCAATACGTTCGCGAGCCGTAAATTTACCTTTTTCATGCTGAGCGTCAATTCTTTTTTCACCGCCGCCCATGCGCGCTTTCTGACGCATGTCCATCAGTTCTTTAATTTTTTCCTGCATTGACATTTTTAAGCTCCTTAAGTCAAAATATTATTCTTCACAAAATTCTGTTAATACGCTTCCCGTTGATTTCGGATGAAGAAACGCGATGTTCATACTTTCCGCTCCTTTGCGGGGTTGAGTGTCAATTAATTTAATCCCTTTCTCTTCTGCTTCTTTTAATGCCGCCGGCAGGTTTTTCACAGCAAAAGCGATATGATGAACTCCCTCACCTTTTTTTTCAATAAATCTGCCGATCGGTCCTTCCGGGTCGGTTGATTCGAGTAATTCAATTTTTGTCTGCCCGATTTTGAAAAATGCTGTTTTCACTTTTTGGTCTTTTACCTCTTCAACAGCATAACATTTCAGCCCGAGCACACCTTCATAATATTTAATTTGTTCGTCAATATTTTTGACGGCAATACCGATATGTTCAATGTGTGTTAAGTCCATGTTTAACCTTTGATATCATTCTTTGAAAGAAATTGTTGTCTCTACCATAACAATTTACGTGCCCAATAAAAATAAAAATCAGCAGAATTTACGTACTTAGTTCTTATTAAAGCCATTTTAGGAAATTAATATCTAAAACGATTTCTCAAATTTTAGAAATCGGGAATATCTCATTCAAAAACGGAAAGAACGGTTAATCCTTTAGTTTACTACGTCGTAATAATTATGAACAAAATATGTTCCTAACATTCCTCATCAGAAGTGTATGATAATCCAAGAAGTTTTTCAGCGGCAAGAGTAGGCAGAATTATTCCCTCATAAATATCTTTTTTCATGCGGGGAAGTTCAGCTTTAACTCTCGGATTATGGAAGAAATTTTCAAGTAAATGATCTTCAATTATTTTAAAAACCCATTCAAGAGCCTGGTCTTTTCGTCGTTTCTCAAAAATACCTGAGTTTTTGGTAAGAGCAATGAATTTATTTATAGTTTTCCATATTTCAGGAATACCTAGTCCGGTTAGCGCAGATACGGTATGTGCTTTTGTTTGCCAACCTTCAGTTGCCGGTTTGAGATAATGCAGAGCATTGTCATAATCAGCTTTTGCCAGATTGGCTTTGCTTATATTATCTCCGTCAGCTTTATTTATAAGAATTGCATCGGCTAATTCAATAACGCCCTTTTTAATTCCCTGTAATTCATCACCCGCGCCTGCGATGAGAACAAGTAAGAAAAAATCTACCATAGAACGTACAGTTACTTCACTCTGTCCAACACCTACTGTCTCGATTAAAATAATATCAAATCCGGCTGCTTCGCAGGCAACAATGGTCTCACGACTTTTTCGCGTTACTCCGCCAAGAGTTCCGCCGGAAGGAGAGGGACGAATAAAACAATTATTTTCACGCGATAATTTTTCCATTCTTGTTTTATCGCCAAGTATACTTCCTTTTGTTACGGTGCTGCTCGGGTCAACTGCAAGAACAGCCACTTTGTGTTTCTGCTGAATCAGGTACATTCCCAAAGATTCGATGAGCGTACTTTTTCCCGCACCCGGAACTCCCGTAACGCCAATGCGAATTGATTTGCCGGAATAGGGAAGTAGTTTTTCCAGAACTTCTTTAGCCTGCTGTTTATGTTTGGAAGAATTACTTTCGATAAGCGTTATTGTTCTGGCAAGAATATTCCGGTCATCTTTCAAAACGCCGGCTACAATTTCATCGGTGGATAGATTTTTAAATGCTCTACTGTTTCTGGAATTTGAAGATAAACCGGGTTTTATAACCGACTCATTTTTTGTTTCAACACCTTTGATTATTCTTACGGCAAATTCATCTCCGGCATTTTCAGGATGCCAGTCAGGTCTGTAAGAATTGTTTTTTTTCTTTTGCGATGAATCTTTCATTTAGCATCAATCAGTTAGGAATTTTATTCCTGTCGTACTAATATTTATATCCTGCCTAAAGCTAAAAAATGTAATCTCATGAAACAATTAAGATTTACCGGAATTATCATAATTTATTTTGCCCGATGATGAACTATTTCTGTCCAGTCAAACCGATTTTTGCAGAGTAGATTAATTCGACAT
>CAZEXO010000065.1:0-12660 GCA_964516545.1 uncultured Melioribacteraceae bacterium | reverse complement strand
TTTTAATTTTTTCAGTCTCATTAAATAAGCAATCGGCATCCTTTTTATACCGAATAGTGCAATCTGAACTTTGTTCGATTCCATCGCTCCAAACTGACCATTTAGCCGTGTTTCCAACCGGATCGTAGAGATGCCATTCCCCGTTTACTTTAATTCCGGTTAAGCCATGTACAAACGAATACTGTTCAAATATTTGCTCACCTAGTTTAAGATTATTAATTGTTACAATTTGATTATTCAGTCTGGCTTGAATTCCGACTGCGCGACAGAGTGCAGCCAATAACACTGATCTTCTTATGCAGCTGTTTCCACCTTGTTTTAATAGATCACTTGCAATAAATGATTCGACATTATCAAGCGTGTAGGAGTCTCTTACAAATTCAAATATGTTTTGAACCTTTTCATTTTCCGTTTTCAATCCTTTTGTTAACTCCATTGCTTTTTGGATGATATCAGGGTGGTCAGAGTTTATATGTTCAGTTGGTGATAGAAATGAAGAATCAGCAGGAACAAGAATTTGCGCATGCGATGAGAAATTAGACGAAAAATAAATAAGAACTATAAAAAGAATGTTTTTCATTGTGATGTCCCCCTTGACGATTAGAAAAGTGAAATTTTTTTTCTAAAAATAGAAATTAAATTTCAAACACATATTACTTTTTATTAATAGCACCTTTACCGGAAATAGTTGGTTTATATAGCAGCTATTAATTTAGAGGGGGAAACTGCAATGAAAAAAAAATATTCTTTCCAACAGGTTAGTTAACTGTGCTGATAAGATTTTAACTTACTCTATCCTGGGAATTCTTCTAATAGTTACTTATTCAGAAAAATTGCGGGAGAAAATATTTTCGGTTCAAGAATGCCTGACGGATTACCGCCATTATCACAATCCGTAATTAGCTCAATTGAGTTATGGATTAATAATAGCGTGCTAAATAACAAAGAGAGAAATTACCATGAAAAGTTAAAAAGAATTTTAATTTTGGTATGCGCTATTAGTTTGGTTGCCAGTGAATGGCATGTCGATAAATCAAAAGCAAATATTTCAGAATATATCTCTTCTGTTTACGTTCCGGAGAACAGAGTAGTGCATGGAATAACCGGCACATTATTAATCTCATTTTTGAGTACATTTATTTATGCTCCGATGATTAGCTAAATCACAACCGGTACAACCGCCACACCCGGATTTAGTTTTTTGTGTTCGTAAATTTTTTACTAATGATGAAATAACATAACTGATGGTCAGTGAAATTATCAAATAAACTGTCATATCCTGAAACATACCTTCTCCTTAAAAAATTTGTCCTATGTTATAAGTCCCAAAGGCAACGAGCCATGCAAGAGCAGTTGTGTAGACCATGGTGAAACTCGCCCATTTCCAATCAGATTCTTTTTTAATTGCCGCAATTACTGCAACACAGGGAAAATAAATCAGGATAAAAAGCATCAGTGAATAGGCAACGAGAGGAGAAAATACTTTTTCACCGGTTTGCGGGCCGCTGGTAAAGACCTGTTGTTGTAATTTTGTTTTCAGGTTTACTGAGGTTTCGTCAGCGTCAATATCCGATTGATACAAAACTCCCATTGAGCCTACAACAATTTCCTTTGCTGCAAGTCCGGTAATTATACTTACTCCGATTTTCCAGTCCCAGCCAAGCGGTTCAATAACCGGAACAATCATGTGACCGAGCTGCCCGATGTAAGATTTTTCCATACGCTCTGATTCTTTGTCAATCTCAATCTGATTAAGATGTGTTTCTTTCTCAGCTTCCGACAGAATTGTGCTCACTGAAATTTTAGTTAACATTTCATCATAGTTTTTTGAGAATTCAACATCGCGGGGAAAATATCCCAAAGCCCAGATTATAATTGATGCAGCTAAAATCACCGTTCCCATTTTTGTTAAATATTGAACGCTTTTATTCCACATGTGAACGGTTGTATTTCGCAAAGTAGGAATTCTGTAAGGTGGAAGTTCCATTACAAAAGGAATATCCTGTTTCGCGAAAAATATTTTCTTAAATACCAAAGCGACAAGAATTGCGAGGATAATTCCGATCAAATAAACAGAGAGAAGTACAAGTCCCTGATTGTCGGGAAAAAATGCCGAGATAAGCAAAACATAAACGGGCAAACGGGCGCTGCAAGACATAAACGGGAGAATCAACATTGTCAAAATTCGGTCTTTACGATTTTCAAGAGTACGTGTTGCCATCACAGCCGGAACATTACAACCAAATCCCATTATGAGCGGGATGAACGATTTTCCGTGAAGACCGATTTTATGCATTAGTTTGTCCATAATAAATGCTGCCCGGGCCATATAACCGGTATCTTCCATCAATGAAATGCAGAAAAATAAAATCAATATGTTTGGAAGAAATATTATTACTCCTCCGACTCCGCCTATTACTCCGTCAGCAATCAAATCCCGCAGTGAACCTTCGGGCATTGTTTCGGAAATGAAACTACCAAGCTCTCCAATACCCATATCAATCCAATCCATGGGATAACTGCCGACAGAAAAGGTTAGCTGAAACATCGCCCATAGAAAGAAAATAAAAATCGGGAAACCTAGATATTTGTGAGTGAGAATAAAATCAATTGAGTGACTCTTTTGCCGTTTGGTCAATTCTTTTTGTTGATATGTCTCTTTAAGAACACCGTTTATGAAACCATATTTTGCATCTGCAATTATCGTATCGGACTTTTCTTTGTACTCTTTTTCGAGATCGTTGATTTCCTTTTGGGTAAGTGAGATTAACTTTTCTGTATCTGGAATCAGGGAAATTTGTTTGGTGAACTCTTTGTCGTTTTCAAGTAATTTTATGGCTACATATCTTGGGTAATAAAAATTGCATACATCTTTGTTCTTTTTTATCTCAGATTTCAATCTGTTGATCGCCGTCTCAAGATTAGTTCCGTAATTAATGTGTGCGTGACGGGCAATAGAATCAAGGTCTTCGTAAACATCAATCACTTTGGAAAATAATTCTTTAATACCCAAACCACGGGAAGCAACAGTTGTTACTATGGGAATTCCGATAATTCTTGCCAGTTCTTCGTAATCCAGTTTATCACCTTTTTCTGTTAGCTCATCATACATGTTGAGCGCGATTACAATTTTTATGTTCATATCCATTAATTGAGAAGTAAGAAATAAATTTCTCTCCAGGCTTGATGAATCAATAACATTAATCACAACATCGGGCATTGATTCGGTAATGTGTCTTCGCACAAAAAGTTCTTCAGGAGAATATTCGGAAATTGAATAAGTACCTGGCAGATCGGTGACGTTTATTTTATAACCATTGTGTTTAACATGAGCTTCTTTTGTGTCGACGGTAACTCCGCCGTAATTACCAACACGTTCATGTTTCCCGGTCGCGTAATTAAACAATGTGGTTTTTCCGCAATTGGGATTTCCTACAAGGGCAACATTTATTGTTTGTGTTTTTTCTCTGAATATCGCCCGTAAATCATGATCTGTTATTGTTCCTTCGTACGACTGATTAATAGAATTCTCATATCCTTCAACAGGAATAACTTCGATTAATTTTGCTTCACTTCTTCTTAGTGAAATCCTGAATCCCATTAATTCGTATTCAATCGGATCTTTCAGCGGGGCGTTTTTAATAACTCTTACAGATTTGCCTTTCACAAATCCCATTTCTGTGATTCGTTTTCTGAATGCGCCGTGTCCGAGAATTTTGGTTATGACTCCTGTTTCATTGTTATGCAATGATGATAAAGTCAGAATATCTATTGTTCTTGTTATTTCATTAGATGTTAACATGGTTACCGTCAAAAATTAAGTTCAAATCTCATGATTGCAGCAAGAGCGTTATTTAAGTTTACACCTGTGCCTGCGGGATTAATAATGTATTGAACATCAGGCTTTAGGCTCAAATTTTGAGTTATCTTTGTTGT
Source organism: uncultured Melioribacteraceae bacterium (assembly GCA_964516545.1). Lineage (GTDB taxonomy): Bacteria > Bacteroidota > Ignavibacteria > Ignavibacteriales > Melioribacteraceae > JAHISV01. Next base: position 8,724 of record CAZEXO010000065.1, on the reverse strand, counting down.
ATAAAAAACTTCAATGGTGGTTTCATTCCTGAGAGATTCATCCTTGAATCCGGCATGAGCAAATGCAATTCCAAAGGCATCTTCTGTTTCGTGGTTTAAAACTCCGGTGTAATTAATCCCACCACCCAAATAGTAGTTGTGTGAATTGATGTTTAAAGGGCTAAAGGCAATCTGCATAAAGAGACCTAATTGCCGGTTGTTATGCGACTGAAAAATTGTCTGGTCGGCAATTGCATAAAAACCATAATTGTTATCAAAGATAATTTTATCGATTCCGGATTCAGGGCAAGTTTCCCTCAGACAAGAATGATAATAATAACCGGCTTTTAAAATTCCGGGCATATCTCTGAAATTAGTCGCAAGATGTATCTCGGAAATGAAAAGAACACCATCATTACTGTTCAATTCCCACTTGAGGTTGTAACGGTTATTCTCAAAGTCTTCAGGCATTCCGTCGAAAACTGCCGCCTGTAACGCAATGTTCTCGCTGAATTCATACCTGGCCGAAAGACCAAGCGCGGTTAAGGGGAAAATGGGAACAGGGATGTTATCCGATATGAGTGATGGAATTCCAAACGAGCTATTGATAAAAGAACCTGCGAACTCACTTGTAACGAATTCAGCATTTAAATCCTGTAATCCGATTGTTAACTCGAAATTATTAATTGTATGTTTATACCACAATTCATGAAGGTAAGTGAGATCACCGGCTTCGATGTTAGATGCTACGTGAAAATCACCCAATAGTTTTTCTGAAGGAGAACCGCCATGTGTTGAAGCGCCGTTAATGAAAAATTCACCATTGTTCCAGAGTCCAAAATTTGCTGTTACAAAACCGATCTTAATATTTGCCATACCTAAAAATAAAGTTCCGGTATTTTTTCCTCCAACGAGATTACCCACAAAATCTCCGGAGTAAGATGCCTCAAAATTGAATGTATTTCTCTGATTAAATACTGCGTTTGAATCAACATTACTATTCTGAGTTGTGAATGACAGGTTTTGCTGAGCAATGTTCACCGTCAGTAAGGTGAGATAGATTAACAGAATAATAAATAAGCGTTTCATCGTCATTTCTCCGTTAGATTGCTCAAAATTTCTGTAATCAAATTATGGACATGTAAATCCGGTTACAATCACCATTAAATGGGAATTAAGAGGGGTTTTGTCCCTAATTGTAGGGAGATTATTATCTGCGGGTAATGAATTAATCATCTAAATGAAATATTTATCAATATCATTGCAGAAAATTTTGATTTCTGGATAAGAATTATTTGGCAGGTTGATAGAAAAATAATATCTTAGCACTGTCAAAATTATATTATTCCCATGAAATTAATTACACACATCATAGCGCATATCCAAATACGGTTTCGGGGTTAATCAAAACCGGAACTGCTGTTAAACATTTCTGAAATTATTCAGAGATGTAAAAATCAATTATAATTATTCGGTAAAGTTTTATCACTATTCAGTCAAATGCATTTATACATTATGTTTTAAACAGGGGGTTTTGTGGACAATTGGAAAAGAGTATTTATTATAATTTGGACCGGTCAGCTCTTCTCAACCTTAAGTAGTATGGTTGTAGGTTATGCCGTTGTTTTTTGGTTAAGCGTTGAAACAGGTTCGGCTGAGGTGCTGGCTTTTGCTACTATGGCATCATTACTCCCACAATTATTACTTGGTTTTTTCACGGGAGTTTTAATTGACAGGTGGAATAGAAAATTAATAATGATTTTCGCAGATGTGTTCATCGCGGTCTGTTCGATAATTCTCGGTACGCTATTTTACTTTGGTAAAGTGGAGATTGGTTTTATTTACCTGCTGCTGGCGTTACGTTCTGCCGGCGCAGCGTTTCATGTACCGGCCATGCAGGCTTCAATACCTTTGCTCGCGCCGGAATCTCAACTAATGCGAATCGCCGGGATTAATCAGATTATTCAATCAATCAGCGTGATAGCAGGACCGGCAATCGCGGCAATTTTCATTACACTGCTGGATATGACATACGTTAGCTTGTTTTACTCTTGCTATTGTTACGATTCCTAATCCTCAAAAAGATATCAATGCAGCAAAACCTGATATGTTGAGAGAAATGAAAGAAGGATTTAACGAGATTTACACTAAACGCGGATTACTTTGGATGTTTATTCTCGTAATAATCACGATGTTTTTCCTGATGCCTATTGCCGCTTTATTTCCATTAATGACTCTGAATCATTTTTCAGGCGACACTTACATGATGAGTATCGTGGAAGTGGCATGGGGAATAGGGATGCTGTTAGGTGGATTAATAATGGGTATGCCCAAGTTCAGCGCGAACAAAATTATTTTAATCAATACTATGTATTTGATTCTGGGAGCTACATTCGCATTCTCCGGGGTTCTATCTCCAAATGTATTTTGGCTCTTTGTAATTCTTACATTTGTTGCAGGAATAGCCGGTGCAATGCATCATGGATCTTTTACTGTTGTCTTGCAGACGACAATTGATCCAGCAGTGTTGGGAAGAGTATTTTCATTTTTCGGAAGCGTTACTATGCTGCCTTCTATGATCGGTTTACTTCAGACGGGATTGATTGCCGATGAAATAGGTTTGACAAATGCTTTTATAATTGCAGGCATCGCAATAACATTGGTCGGAGTAATTTCGTTTTATATTCCTTCTGTACGCGCGATGATGAAAAAAATGCAGCCCGCGGGTAATTAAAAGAGGCTGTCTCAAAATTTAATTATTTTGGAAAATCGAACACAGATAACACTTATTTTTTATGATTTTCTCAGATTTATATATTGAAAAATTTATTTTGGGACAGCCCCTTCTGTAAAATTATGTTACCTGACACCCCTTGCCGAAAATTTAACTGTTTTCTTTTTTTCTCCACCAGATAAAAAAATCGGTTAATGGAAGAGTAGAGCAAATAAAACTTACGCAGGAAGCGAGAACTTTTCCGGGTAATCCAAGAATAGCTCCTACATGGATAACGTAATTCATGCGACATTTTTTAAGAGAACTCAAATCAATCGCTGATAGAAGGGATGTTTAATATGATTTCTCCCAAAAGTATGAGGTGATCAGGAAAATTAATCAGGTGTAATCTTCGAGTCTGATTATTTTGTTCGAAATTGCGTATATGGTTAAACCAGCCTGACTTTTAATTCCGGTTTTCTGAGAAATGTTTTTTCGGTGACTCACAACCGTGTGGATACTGATAAATAGTTTGTCGGCTATTTCTTTGTTGGATAACCCGGCGACAATTAGTTTAAGAACGTCAATTTCACGTTCAGTCAATTGTTCCTGCTCGGATGAGGATGTATTGGTTGAGTTATTGTCCTCAAGCCTGGTGATCAACTCAATGATTGAAGCCGGTGAATCTGTTATATGAATTGATTTATCAAATAGTGACATTGTCTGCTGATCAAATAAAGAATATACAAGAGCTGTCCAAAATGTTTCGGACATCGACTTCTTTATCGCAGTAAATTCCTTAACTTTATTTTGTATTTGTGAAGGATTCATAATAACAATATCAGGTTGCGTTTGTTCAAAAAGTCTTTCGATATCGTTAAGTTTATCGAGTCTGAACAGTTTAATATTATTACCTGATTTTAATAGTATGTTCGAAATTCCCTCGTAAACTATCTGAGAAGACTCGAGTACTGCAATATTGATAATTCTTTTTGCCAATTAATATTTTCTCTCAAGTTTGGCAATCAGTGGAATCAAAACGGTTTCTTCTATCACGGAATGTATTGTTAAATCGTATTCAAGCTCAAAAAGGTTCATAATAATTTTTCTTCTTAAAACAGAGTCCTGCTGGACGGGAACATGTTTAAGTAATAATTTTTTCAGGTCATTAAGTTTCGATTCGATATCCGTGTGATGCTCTCTGTAGTCTTCAACTGAAAATTCATAATTTCCACATCCGGGTTGTTTTCTTTTTCTGCATTCAAGCAGCTCATGGAAGTAAGGAAAGACAGTGAGATTCTCATAAGATAAGTGTTCCTTAACTTCCTCAAAATATTCGTTAAAAAATTTATCAATCAGTTTTATTTCCGGTGAATTGTTTTTCTCATACAACTCATGAATATAATTGATGATCTCAGGATATTTTTCGCTCTCGTAATAATGATGAGAATTTTTCAGATATGTAATGATGTCGGGAATATCATCGTCGGAAAATTCTTCATTTGGCGAAAGACTAAATCCCTGGTATAAGTTTGCCAATGCAATAAATATTCTGAGACTAAGATTATTTTCTTCGCATAACTGTCGGATTGTTCGGTCATGTACCATGAAACTCATACCGAAATGTTCCATCATTAAAAGAAGCGAGGGATTTTCAAAAATCAAATCGCTCATTTTCATTTCGGGGGTGATGAATTTTTTATCAGTAAATTGTATCATAAATATTCCTATTAAGACTTTTTATCCGCTTAAAAATACAAAAATATTTTGTGAATATCTGAATTGGAAAATTTGCATAACCGGTACGATTAGTTTCAGGCAATCTTACGCTTTTGAAAATATTGCTCCAAGATGGAATATATTCTCGCGTCAAATAATCCGACAATAATTAATTTATTTATTCATGGAATCAGCGTTATGGTTTTTCCGTTATTTAGTCTGGCAATTCTTCTTAACAGGCTGTAATAACTTTCTTCATGTTTTTGAGAACTTAATGAATGGCAGACTGTGCCGCTCATCTTAATTTTATGCTCCGGCTCTAATAATAACCTGAATTTATTTAAGATATATTTGAGAAGAGTTATTTATGCAAGGAACGACGATGCCTGTTCAAATACTCGTTTAAATGACTCATCAACAATTGACTCATGCTTTTTGCCAGAAGGGAAAGGAGCTATATGAGTATGAGGATATTCAAAATCCATAGTCCTGACATTGGTTTTTATGTTCCCTGATTCACCTTTTAATGTAGCTGTCACTTCGCGGGGTCTCATAACATCATCCTGTTCGAGTACGATAGCATTGATTCTTTCGTGAATTTCTGAAAGTCGTTTCTCGCGCAAATCCCTGAAGTGTTTGTAATTCATAACGCAGCCAAAGTGACTTTGTTTAGGATTAAGCGGACTGAAATAGTGATCCATCTTTTTTTCGGCTAATGATTTGTTTTGGAAAAATTCTTCATAATAATTTGCGACTGACTGGTGAGCGTTTTTATCGATTATATATTTTGAAACAGGATAAGCCCTGTCATTCGTTGCCCCTCCGCAAAAAATGAAAAGGCGGGAATTTTGTAAAAGATTGTTCGGGTTATCCAGCAGTAATAACAGTGAGAAAAACGCGCCGATTGAATAACCAAATAAATCAATGCTAACATGGTTTTTTATCCCGGTAATTTTCCCTGAATGGATTAATTGAGTCATCTTAATAAAATCTGCATAAGACTGATAGCCCGACCAGAAAAATCTTTGGGGAAGTATCTCAAGTCTTTCACTTAACGCGGCATTCACAAATGATGAATGGGAGTTTGTTTTATTATTAGATCTGGATTGTGATACTAAATTCATCAGCCGTGTTTCCGACCAGGCAAATGGCGCGCGGTTCATATGGAAAGCAAGCGGGAAAAGTATTACGGTTTTACCGGTTTGATTAGCGAGTCGGTATGCCCATGTCAAATATTTATCCCATTTTTTTTCATTCAAACCGTGAAATAGAAATATTACACCTGAAGGATTTTCTGTTCCCGTATTCTCAAAAATGTAATAGTTGAATGAAGCGTTTTCCTGAATTTCACCGTCATTTAAGTTATTGAGTAGGCAGGTGGATGGAATACACGATGAATCAAAATTATTTTTCAATAGCTCGTTTGAAGATAAAGATTCCTCAAACATATTATTTATGCTGTCGGATTGGAAATCCATTTTTCTTATTCTGAGAGAAAGGTTCTCAACTTCAATCTGATTATCAAGACTATTAAATGCCTGTTTTAATTCCTGATACAAAATGTTATACATCATACAATAACACCGTTCACTTGTTTACTAACTTCAAATTTGAGGAAAACAAACCTATTTGTTTGTAAAAGAATCGTAAAAGCTGAGATGAGATTTAGTAAAAAGAAACTAATGCGAATGCCGCGCGGAAAGAGGAGAAGCGAAAATAAGGAAAAGGATACGGGAAATTTTTATCGGGGAAATACCTAAATTTAACCACCTTATTTTTAATCTTCCGGAGAGCAAATGAATATCAGAAGAATTTTTGTTGAAAAGAAAAAAGGATTTGATGTTGAAGCGCGGGGTGTTCTCAGTGAGTTAAAAGAACATTTACAGATCAAGAAACTTATCTCCGTCAGAATTATTAATCGCTATGATGTCGCTGGACTTGATGATAAAATTTACGCTCAGGCACGCACTACAATCTTTTCCGAACCTCCGCTTGATGATGTTTTCGATGAAATAATTTCCATCGACAAAAATTCAAAAGTTTTTGGAATTGAATATTTGCCCGGTCAATATGATCAGCGCGCTGACTCCGCTTCGCAATGTATTCAAATTCTTACCGGGGGTGAAAGACCCTTGGTTAAACAGGCGAAAATTATTGTTCTCGAAGGAAATATTTCCGAAAGTGATTTGAAGAAAATTAAAAACTATATGATAAATCCGGTTGATTCGCGGGAAGCATCTTTTGAAAAACCGGTTACACTTGAAGATGAAACAATCATTCCGCCGGATGTTGAAATAATTGGTGATTTTATTTCAATGAATGAAAGCGGGTTAAAGGAATTGCTTGTCAAGCTCGCACTCGCGATGGATTTAGATGATATAAAATTTTGTCAGTCATATTTTCGCAGTACGGAAAAACGAAATCCGACGATGACGGAAATCAGAATTCTTGATACTTATTGGTCTGACCACTGCCGTCACACAACCTTCCTCACAAAAATTGATGATGTCGAATTCGAGGATGGACCGGTTTCCAACAAGATAAAAGAAACTTACGAAGCTTATTTGCAATCACGTGAATTGGTTTACGGTGAACGGAAAACCCAAAAAGATATTTGTCTCATGGACATTGCTACGCTGGCGATGAAGGAGTTAAAGAAAAAAGGTAAACTTGCCGGGTTTGATGAATCGGAAGAAATCAATGCATGCAGCATCGCGGTGAAAGTTAATATCGACGGAAAAGATGAAGACTGGCTCGTGATGTTTAAAAACGAAACTCACAATCACCCGACTGAGATTGAACCCTTCGGCGGTGCGGCAACCTGTCTTGGCGGCGCAATTCGCGATCCACTTTCGGGACGAGCATTTGTTTATCAGGCGATGCGCGTAACAGGTTCCGGTGATCCGCGTACTCCAATTGAAGAAACCCTTGAAGCAAAACTTCCGCAAAGAAAAATTACCGTTGAAGCCGCGCATGGCTACAGTTCTTATGGAAATCAAATTGGTTTGTGCACGGGATTGGTTGATGAAATTTATCATCCCGGTTACGTAGCAAAAAGAATGGAGATTGGCGCTGTTATTGCCGCAGCTCCAAAATATAATGTTGTTCGTGAAAAACCATTGCCCGGTGATGTGGTGATTTTACTCGGTGGAAAAACAGGACGCGACGGCTGCGGCGGCGCAACAGGCTCATCAAAAGCTCATACTGAAGAATCAATTATAACATGCGGCGCTGAAGTTCAAAAAGGTAACGCACCCGAAGAAAGAAAACTACAAAGACTTTTCCGTGACCCGAACGTTACAAGAATGATTAAACGCTGTAATGATTTCGGCGCGGGCGGCGTATCGGTTGCCATCGGTGAACTTGCCGAAGGACTTGATATTTATCTCGACCGAGTTCCGAAAAAATATGAAGGCCTTGACGGAACTGAACTGGCAATTTCCGAGAGCCAGGAACGAATGGCATGTGTTGTTTCAAAAGGAAATGAGGAAGCATTTAAAAAAGCTGCTGCGCGTGAAAATCTTGAAGCTACAACCGTTGCTGAGGTTAAAAATGAAGCCCGCGTAAAAATGTATTGGCGCGATAAAACAATAGTGAATATTACCCGCGAATTTCTGGATAGTAACGGAGCAATAAAACATACAAAAATAAAAGTAACTGAACCGAAGGAAAATAATTTTAATAAAACATCTGAAACTGATCTTAAGAAAAAGTGGATGGAAATTTTATCCGATCTTAATGTTTGCGCTAAGAAAGGTTTGGTTGAACGATTTGATAATTGCGTGGGAGCTTCTACAATTAATTATCCTTACGGGGGTAAATATCAGTTAACACCTACCGAAGCGATGAGCGCGAAGATACCGATTTTAACAGAAGAAACAACAACCGGAACTTTGATGAGTTACGGGTATAATCCTAATCTGTCGGAATGGAGTCCGTTTCACGGCGCTGTTTATGCTGTTGTTGAATCGGTCGCTAAAATTGTTGCTTCGGGTGGAGATTATAAAAAAGCATGGTTCACTTTTCAGGAATATTTTGAGCGGCTTGGAAGCAATCCGTCACGTTGGGGAAAACCTTTCAGCGCATTGCTTGGCGCTTATTATGCCCAACACCAATTTGAACGCGCTGCAATCGGCGGAAAAGATAGTATGTCAGGCTCATTTAAAAATCTCGATGTTCCCCCCACGCTGGTTTCATTTGCTGTTAGTGTTTTAGATGCAAACAATGTAATTTCTCCCGAGTTCAAAAAAGCAAACTCAACAGTGATTTATATTCCCGTGATTAAAGATGAACTGATGTTGCCTCAGTTCGAT
>CAZEXO010000064.1:5169-17334 GCA_964516545.1 uncultured Melioribacteraceae bacterium | reverse complement strand
AGTATGTAGAAAAGACTAAAGAACAAATGAATGATGAATGGCAGGAAAAGAATTTTATCGTAATGCATACGCCTATGACATAGCATTTAATGACAGGGAATTTAACACAGAATGCGATTTTCTGGAATGGTGTTTAAACGAATATTCACTTCTTACAAATGAGCAATTACCCCCAAAATCATTTTTAGAGTTAGGCTGCGGACCGGCAAAACATGTGCGAGAATTTGCTAAACGCGGGTGGCGATCAGTTGGGATTGATTTATCTAAGGATATGGTTCGGTTTGCTAAAGATGAAGCGGCGCGGGAAAATTTAGATGTAGAACTATTTGTCGGTGATATGACAAACTTTACTCTTGATAAACCCGTTAATCTCGCTGCAACCTTAATGGAAAGTATTTCACACCTTGTTACAAACGAACAGATGGTGTCACACTTTCAGTCCGTCGCAAAAAATTTAACGCCTGGCGGAATTTATATTATCGAAGCGACTCATCCTATGTTTTATCATCCTGATGATGAACCGAATACCTGGGTGTCGCGTGAAAACGGAACAGAAGTTGAAATAACTTTTGGTTTACCAACGGATTCATTTAATACTGTTACGCAGCAGTGGCTTGTAACTTCTATCATGAAAATCCGCGAACACGGCAAAGATGAAATTGTTGTTGAGAGCAAAACACCCATCAGATGGTACCTGGCACAGGAGTTGAAAGCTCTCGTGGAATTGTCAGGTGTTTTCGATAAATATTGGCTATTCGGAAGTCTTTATTCCATACCTCCTTTTGAACTGGACGACACAACGAATTCCGATTCGATGGTATTGGTTTTGAGAACAAAATCCTGATTTATCTGTCTGCTTTAGAGATATTCATTTTATTTTTAGAGAACTGTTTTGAGTTTTATCAGAGGGGGCTTCATTGAAAAAGTTTTTTACAGTAGTATTTATTTTATTCAACACCCTGTACTCTCAACAATACAGTCTTTCAGGTTTTGTTTCAGACGCAATAACTAACGAGGCTCTTAGCTTTGCGAATATTCATCTCGCTAACACCTACAGGGGAACGTCAGCAAATACCGAGGGAGAGTTTGAACTAAAACTACCCAAAGGAAATTATCAGCTTATTGTTTCTTATATCGGTTATGTATCAGACACCATCAGCGTTGATCTTACTCGTGATTTGAAGTTTAGCATTTCTTTATCGCCCGTTGGTGTTGATTTACCCGAGGTAACTGTTTTCGCGGGCGCTAATCCGGCCAATCAAATAATTCTTAATGCCATAGAGACAAAAAGAGCGCGTAAAGAAAAATTGCTCGATTATAACTTTAACGCTTTTACAAAAACAATTGTGAAAACCACGAGAGATTTATCGAGAAAGAGAGACAATGAATTTTCTTTAACAGAACTCGATACAGGACAACTTAAAATAACCGCGATTCTTGAAAATGAAAGTGAGGGTTTTTTTAGAAAACCTGATTATTACAAAGACATAATTCATGCGAGAAAACAGACTGAAAATCTTCCTCCAATGGCTAACATAATAGCTGGCGGAAGAGTGCTCGTAGATTTTTACGGGGAGGAAGTTGAACTTGTTCAGTCGCCTCTTGTAGGACCAATTGCTGATGACGCGCTCGATTATTATTACTATATAATAAAAGATACGATTGCTATCGATAACCAAAATGTATTTAAAATATACTTCGAACCCATCGATACCACTGATCCTGGGCTGCGGGGAGAATTATTCATTCGTGATCAATCATTTGACCTCATGAAAGTAGATGCCGGTATAACAGAGGCGGCGAACCCGATGAGCATATTTAACAAATTCAATGTTCTGCAACAGTATGTTCAGTTTGGTGAAGATATCTTTCTTCCGGTAGATTACAGATTGAATGTTGAGGGAAATTTTTTAGGCATTGCGAAATTCGGGTTTGAACTGAGTTCGGTATTTAATAATTATAACATCAATACAGGACTTAGCGCTGATTTTTTTGATTACGCCATTGTTACCGTAAAACCTGACGCCGATCAAAAGGATTCACTTTACTGGAGCGCAATTCAAACTATTCCCGGCACAAAAGATGAAAATGCTGCTTACAAACGCATTGACAGCCTTGAAGCTCAGCCAGTTTCATTCTGGGAGAATTTTTCTGTATTCTCTTCAGATATAAGACCAATAGAAGATGTAAGTATATCGGGGTTATTTGATCTTTATGATTTTAACAGGGTTGAAGGGCATAAATTACATTTCGGGGCCAGATGGAATAATCTTTTTAATAGACGTCTTTTCCTTTCCGGTGACATTTCTCACGGATTCAGCGACAGAAAATTTAAAAAAGAATTCTCATCACGATTATTACTTGGCGAGTACAGAATTCATGAAATTCAATTATCGGCTTACGATCGGGTAAATGTTCTCTTCGGTGAATCAGAGCATTACGGTGATTTTATGTCGGCAATGTTGAGTTTGTTGACTAAATATGACTTCCGAGATTATTATTATTCCAAGGGATATGATTTCAAAATCTCCAGCGGTGTTTTACCATTTCTCAATTTGAGTGTTGGATATAATTATCGCGAAGATAGAACTGCCTTTAAGAATACTGATTTTTCTTTTCTGAAATCAAATGAAAAATACAGGGACAATAAACAAATTTTACCTGCGACCACAAGCGCCTTTAGCGCGGGCTTTGAACTTGATTTCAGACAATATGTTGAAAACGGGTATCAACGAATAAGAATGAGTCAGGGAAAAGATTATTTTATTCTTAACGGAAATATCTTTTTAAGCAACGACTGGTTGGCTGAGAGTGAATATGATTTTGAAATTTATCGTCTCGGTCTTTACGGCGAGATCAAGACCTTCAGAAGCGCTGAGTTCAGGTATGAAATAAAAGGTATTTACAGCGAAGGATCGGTTCCTTATCATTATATGTTTGCTCTTCCCGGAAATATTAATAGTCTCGGATTGGAGTTTTCATTCAGAACGCTCGGTGTTGGTGATGTTTTTGGCGACCGTGTTGTTACAATTGGAATTGAGCATGATTTCAGAGATGAATTATTCCGGACTCTGGATGTGCCTCTTTTCCGCGAGTGGGGTTTAACTTTCGGAATTCATGCCAATGCAGCCTGGGTTAACATTTCAAATGAGAGTAAACAAATCATCCCGGTGAGTTACACAACGTACAAAACTCCATTTATAGAAGCGGGTTTCAGTATTGGTCAGAGAGATTTTCCCATGACAATGGAATTCACCTGGAAGCTTAATCATTTTGGAGGAAATAACTTTGCCTGGGGCGTGAATTTTTTTGAGATGTAATCCAGTGCTGAATTATTATAGAACTATTTCCTGAAAAATTCAGTATATAATAAAAACGAATATCGAATATATCCATTGGACAGAAAAGGACTTCATGAAAAAACTAAAACTAATTTCCTGGAATGTTAACGGAATAAGAGCGGTTGCGAAAAAAGGTTTTGGTGAATGGTTAAGTGAAACGAATCCCGATATACTTTGTATCCAGGAAACAAAAGCCTGGAAAGAACAGCTTGATGATTCACTCGTAAATATTGAAGGATACCATTCCTATTTCTCTGAAGCCTCGAAAAAAGGATACAGCGGAACCGCGATTTACACAAAATTAAAACCGATAAAAATTCTTCATGGAATCGGCGTTGAAAAATTTGACAGTGAAGGCCGTTTTGTGATTGCCGAATTTGATGAATTTATTCTCTTCAATATTTATTATCCGAACGGAAAACGCGATAAGGCGCGGCTTCAATATAAACTTGATTTTTATGAGGCGTTTCAGAAATTCGCCAATGAGTTGAAAAATAAAGGTAAAAAACTTGTAATCTGCGGCGATGTTAACACGGCTCATAAAGAAATTGATCTCGCGCGTCCCGATGAGAACAGAACAACATCAGGGTTTTTGCCGGAAGAATGTGACTGGATTGACCGATTTCTTGCTGATGGTTACATAGATACTTTGCGAATGTTTAATCAGAATCCCGAAGTATACACCTGGTGGGATATGATTACACGGGCACGCGAAAGAAATGTCGGCTGGCGTATCGATTACTTTTTTATTTCTGATAATCTAAAAAACAATATCTTGAATGCGTTCACAATGCCCGAAGTGATGGGCTCTGACCATTGTCCTGTCGGAATCGAACTGGAGATTTAATTTATCACGGTGGTGTGAATTGAGATCTAAAAATTATAAATTACCGAAAAAAATGTTTTAGCTATGCGGGAAAACAAGCCTCTCGAATCCGCTTCCGGCTGGAAGAGAAAATTATATTATGTGATTTTCGAATCCGATACTCGTCCCGGACGAATTTTCGATATCGTATTGTTATGGGCTATTCTTTTGAGTGTTGCCGCGGTTATGCTTGAAAGTATAGCAGAAGTTTATTCTGAATACGGCGACTTGCTTATTACAATTGAATGGATTTTCACCATCCTGTTTACCATCGAGTATTTTTTACGCGTTGTTTCAGTGGCTAAAGCAAGGTATTATATTTTCAGTTTTTACGGTGTTGTTGATTTCTTATCTATTGTTCCTACCTATCTTAGTGTGATTTATCCACCCGGTCACTTGCTGTTGGTAATAAGAATTTTACGGCTGCTGAGAGTATTTAGAATTTTTAAGCTTACTCACTTTATAACTCAGGCTGATATTTTAAAGAAAGCGCTTAGAGCAAGCCGCGAAAAAATAATCGTATTTCTGCTGACAGTAGCCAGTGTTGTTGTTATCATCGGCTCGTTAATGTATGTTATTGAAGGACCCAAAAACGGATTCGTTAATATTCCCACGAGCATTTACTGGGCAATCGTAACTTTGACGACGGTTGGCTACGGTGATATTTCTCCTCAAACAACCATAGGGCAGTTTCTTGCTTCGATTGTTATGATAATCGGATATGCTATCATCGCAGTTCCCACAGGAATTGTGACAGTTGAGATTGCCGAAGCAAACAGAAAAGTTAAAGGGCAAATAAACTCCTGCTCAATCTGCGGAAATGATGATAATGACAAAGACGCAAATTACTGCAAAAAATGCGGCGCAAAACTCTGACGATAATATATTTAAAAAGAATTTCACTTCATTTTTCGCGGCATAAAAACCTGTCGTTAAAAACGATATACTCGCGATGACCAAATATTTCGGATTACTTAATTCTCACTAAAGGCTATTTGAGTCTCTCAGAAAGTTCAATCAGAAACAACAATGTTTTTTCTTTTTCTTATTCTTATGAATCTTAGAATGTACATTGTCATTGTAACAGCAGAAACGATAAACATTAATCCGAAAAGTAAAAGTCTTCTGGCACTTACTTCATCACCGGATAAACTTGTTATAAACATGTAAAGGGAAATAACTCCGAATAATAAAGTGAGTGAGACGGCAACATGCGCCAGAATATGATTCTCTTTAGCAATTGGTCCAGACATCGGAAATAATATTAAGCCGAAGACAGCGGGGATTAATGCTGTAAACTGAAAATCCGAATCAGTGAGATAACGCCAGAAAAATCCCAGCAATCCCATCGTTATCAAAAATACCGAATAATATTTATTGAGCAGTCCGGGTTTTTCAATCATAAACTTTCCTTTCTTTTGAACGCTAAACACAAATCAGCGAAAGTGTGTTCCAATTGGTTACCCCATTGGTGAACTATTAATTTTTATTAGTGGTTTAGTTTTTGTCTATTTTCTATTTGCAAATGATTTGCATATAAGTTAATCTTGTTTTAGTTTAGCATCCGGGAAAATGAAAGATGAGACTTCGAAAAAGTAAAATATTCAGGCATTCTGCCAACACGCTTCTGTTATCATTGATGCTTATGATAACAATTACTTCCGTTCACTTTCACCCGGCTATTTTTTTTGAAAAACATAACAGAGTTGAAAAAACTCAAAATTATGTTTCTCACAAGGATCATTCAGATAAAGAATGTTATGTTCTGAATTATTTGAATGCCGCCAAAACAATCGCCGGAATTGAGAATACTTCCGCCTTTACGGAACAGTTCGCATTCCCTTTTGAAGCGCTCAATTTTGTTCCTGAAATGTTAAAGATCAGGAATTTTCCTTCAAGGGCTCCACCGCTTTCTTAACCTGATTTTTAATAATCTAATCATTCAAAAACTAATTCAGGTGAAAGCATGAAAAAAGTCTGTCAATCCGTATCATTTTTTATGATTATTACTCTTGTGTTTTTTTCATCGCAGGCATGCAGCGAGGATACTAATCCAATTGCTGAGCAGGAAGAACATTTCGAGGCTGAGGGATTACTACTTTATGATCAGGATGGGAATAAACTTCTGGATTATTTCCAGGCTGTTTCGGATGACACATTATTTGTTCCGCTTAATTCGGTTACGTCCTTATTACAAATAAAATTTTATAATAGCGATAAAGCTGAAATAAATGCGCCATACGAAGATAACGATCACACTTTTGGATGGATAATTGATGACGAATCAATTCTTGAGTTGATCAGATTATCGGGCGATGAATGGAAAATTCAATTGCGTGGACTAAATGCGGGTAATACAAAAATCGAATTTCAGGTTTTACACATGGGGCATGCTGATTTCAGAACCATAAAAATTCCTGTTGTGGTACAATAAGATGAAACTCAACAATAAAATATTGTTTCTGCTGTTAATTGTTTTCCAGACTGTTTATTCACAAAATAATTTCAGAGGACAAATAAAGGGAATCATTCTTGACGCCGAAACTAATCAACATGTTTCTTACGCTGTTATTGAACTGATGAATGGTCAGAAATATCGCGCTGCAAAGGAAGACGGAACTTTTCTCATGGAAAATATTAGCCCCGGAAATCATAAAATAAAAGTGACTCATATTAATTATGAGGACAACATTCAGGAAATAAGTATTGAAGCGGGTAAAACAACGGAGTGCAATATATTTTTGTATCCGGTTGTACATGAAATACCAAAGGTAGTGGTAAAGAGTCAACATTTGAGTTCTAAGCTGAACGATCTCTATGAATATTCACATACATTGCAGGGAAAGAAATTACAAAAAGAACTTGGTTCAACTCTTGCGACAACATTAAAAAACCAACCGGGAATTTCTATTCGCTCAATGGGTCCCGCTCCCGCCCGTCCGGTAATGCGTGGATTAAGCGGAGACAGAATAATTATTAGTGAAGACGGAGTAAAGTCGTCGGATTTATCGGCGACTTCTCCTGATCATGCCGTTAGTCTTGAACCTTTTACTGTTGAAAAAGTGGAAGTTTTCAGAGGTCCGAAAGTTCTGACGAAAAGTCCGGCTGCAATCGGTGGAGTAATTAACATTGTGAAAAATGAAATACCTGGAAAATATGAAGAACATTTAATCGGGTCGATTGGTCTTGCCGGTGAAACAGTAAATAGATCCTACACGGGTTCTGTTGATATGCAAATTCCTTATAAATCTTTTTCGGCTAAAATCGAACTAAGCAGAAGGATTTCGGAAAATATAAATACTCCGATCGGAGAATTGAAAAATTCCGACATGAATAATCTTAATTATAGTATTGGCGGAAGTTACTTCTGGGGAAATAGTTTTATAGGCGCATCGTTCAGAAACTTTGATCTTGAATACGGAATTCCCGGAGGTTTCGTGGGCGCTCATCCCAACGGAGTGGATATTGAAATGAACAAAAAACAGTATAATGTTAGAGGGAAATATTATACCGACGACGCGGGAAAGAATCATTTTAATGTTAATTTTAGCCGTGTATATTATCGTCATGTGGAATACGAATCGGCGGGGTTGATAGGCGCTGAATTCAGGATTATAGATTATCTGGCCAACGCGGATTTTCATCATCGAAAACTCGGAATATTTGAAAACGGAATTTTGGGAATAGCTTTTAGTTACAGGGACTTTAATGTTGGCGGTTTTGTTTTTACGCCAAAGAGCGAAGCGTATAACACATCATTCTATGTTTTCGAATCAATGTATTGGCAGAATTTCAATTTTGAAATCGGGGCAAGAATAAACTATGATAAAATCACACCTGAGAAGGAGGATTTATTATCGGGTATCGGACATATACGTGAACGGAACTTTCTAACGTATTCACTTTCATTTTCATTACTTTATGAAATCAACCGGGAACTCAATGCCGGAATCAATATTAATAAATCATCGCGCGTTCCAACTATCGAAGAATTATATTCCGAAGGACCTCATCTTGCAGCGTATTCATTCGAAACAGGAAACCCGGAATTAAACTCTGAATCCGGAGCCGGGATTGAGCTGTTCGGATATTACAAATCCGAAAATGCTTATTTCATGGTGAATTCATTTTATAACCGGATGAATTCTTTTATCGTTCCAAGAAACACAGGCAGAATTAATTACACTCAGTTATTACCTGTTTATGCTTCGGAAGGAATAGACGCTGTTTTATACGGGTTCGAGACAGAATTAAATCTAAAACCATCAGAGAACATTGAACTGCTTTTTACGACTGATTTTACCGGCGGTGAATTTTATAACACCCCAAAACCCCTTCCGCAAATTCCGCCTCTAAAAGGAAATGCTGAAATTAAATATTTCGCTGAAAATTATTCATTGGGAATTAATGCCGAGTGGGCCGCTACACAGCGCAGGGTTGATTTATTCGAAGAACAAACAGCCGGGTATTTTATCTTAGGTTTATCCGGACAGTATAATTTTCACTCGAATTCCCTTATCCATAACTTTTCGCTTGTTTTGGAAAATATTTTTAATAAGGAGTATAGAAATCACCTGAGCAGAGTGAAATCAATTATGCCGGAAGCCGGGTTTAACATGAAACTTATCTACAAAATGTTTTTTCATTTCTAATCAAATTCTTTTCCGCAAAAATTCATATTATTGACTAAGAATAATATCAGGAATAATACTCCGGAAGACTGACCTGTGAACGAACAACAATTGAATGAAAAAATAAAATCGCTTGAGAAACAACTGACGGGTTTAATTCAAACACGTGATGAACTACAAAAGTCACGCAGCGATATGATTTCAAAATTCCAAAAGCTGTCCGAAACCTCGCATGAAGGAATAATTCTTATTAATAGTGAGGGATTTATAACTCATGCAAATAAGATAATCTATGACCTTCTTGATTATTCACAGGAAGAATTAATTAATAAACCACTGGTGAAATTTCTAACTAAAGAAAGCAATGAAGTTGTAAAAAATATTTTAACGAAACTTCAATCGGACGGAAAAACGGAATCAGGTTGTGAAATCAAGCTGCTCTGCAAAAACGGTACTGGGAGAAATTTTGAAATAAATGCTTCAATTCAAAAAAACTATCCGAAAGGCAACGAAATCATTTTTTGTTTTCTCGATGTAACGAATAAAAGACACTCTGAAAACATTCTGAAACACAGACTAGCCTTTGAACAAATCATCGCATCTATTTCAACCATCTTCGTGAATTTTCCGCCTGAGCGTCTTGATAAACTTATAAACTATTCACTGAGAAAAATTACGGAATTCCATTCATTGGACCGCGGATATCTTTACATGTTTTCAAAAGACCGGGTTCACATGGAGTTAACCCATGAATGGTGCCGGTTAGATGATTGTAAAAAGAAAAGCGCTGAGAGCAACATTTTATCCTATACATTTCCCTGGATGATGGAAAAACTAAAAAGGCAGGAGAATATATGTATTTCGGATATACAAAATCTTCCCCCTGAAGCAATTGAATCAAGGGAATTTTTCAACTCACGGGGGATGAAATTCTTTCTGATTGTTCCATTGATTTTTAATCAGTCTTTAGTTGGTTTTCTGGGATTTGAATCGCAAAAAATATTATCAATCTGGCCGGATGAGGATATAAGATTAATTAACCTGGTAGCTGAGACGATTATTAATGCCATCAAACGGAAATGGTCGGAAAATGCCCTGAGAGAAAGCGAGGAAAGATTCAGGGGAATTTTTGAGAAAGCTCAAATCGGAATTTATCGCTACAGTAAAAATCGTGTTCTTGAACTTGCGAATCCGGCGCTTATCGAAATGCTCGGATACAAATCTTTCGAAGATTTATCTGTGGATTTTCTTAAAGGAAAACTTTTCGTGGATATAAAAGAAAGATCATTATTTGAAAAATTGTTAGGCAAACTAAACTCAATTGACAGCTACGAAACACAATGGCGGCATTTTGATGATACGATTCTGGAGATGAGTGAAAATGTGCGCACCATAAAAGATGATAAAGGTAATATTGTCTGCTTCGAGGGATTTGTTGAAAATATCACGGATAAGAAAAAGGCACGCAACGCTTTGATTCAGGCAAAAGAGGAAGCGGAGAGATCCTCAAAAATGAAATCTGATTTTCTTTTGCAAATGTCGCATGAAATCAGAACTCCGGTAACAGCCATGATTAATAATTCCAACATGCTGAAGATGATGTTAAGTGAAACAATTAGTGATAATCTTGATGAATCATTTAACAACATCGCTCAGGGAGGCATGCGAATTATAAGAACCATTGATATGATAATTGATATGTCGGAATTGATGAGCGGAAGTTACAAACCTAATTTTGAAACAATTAAGCTCTTTCCTGAAATTTTAAGCGAGCTGATTTCTAAGTACGAAGATTTATCAGGTTCGAAAAGTATTTTGTTTCTGGTTGAAAACAACTGTAACGATATGAAAATTATCGGCGATCGTTATTCAACAAAAATTATTTTCGAGCAGGTAATTGATAACGCCGTGAAATTTACCGAGCGGGGTGAAATAAAAATTTCATGTAAAAATTCCGACGGAAAATTTTTAATTGAGATTACCGACACCGGAATCGGGATAGATGATAAATATCTTCCAAAAGTTTTTGAACCTTTCACTCAGGAAGAAGAAGGCACCAACAGAAGATATGAAGGAAACGGATTGGGGTTATCACTCGTGAAAAATTATTGCGAAATAAATAATTATGCTCTCGGGTTAGTGAGTAAAAAAAATGTTGGTACAAACGTAAAGATTTCGATTTCAGTAAAAAACAGACATATTGGCTAATTGTTAAATTATACCAATTGTTATAGTTGATGACAATTGTACTGAATTGATTCTGAATAATTTTTCCTATCTTATCCCCAGAATAACAATCGTTAAAGTAATTAGTGTGGCAACCAATGGCTTCAGTATCGTCAAATTATCTTGGTGAAATATTTTCATCGAAAGAACAAATCGACAATTTTTTCAAATGCGCCGGCGATCTGTTTTTATTCATTGATAAAAAGGGTACAATTCTCTATGCGAACGACAGCGTAAAAGAGCTACTTGGTTATTACCCGAAACAAATTATCAATAAACATATCCAGTTTCTTTTTCCTGAAGAATATATAACTGAACAGAATCAAATATTCCAGGAAGTCTTTTCGCAAAAACTTACGATGTCAATAAACAAGAATATGGTTTTTAAGGCGAAGTATAAAAATTCAAAGAAGAAGGTTAGTGTTTCTATTAATTCAGTGAATACGGAAGATGGAAAAATAATCTGCTGTATTGTACATGATTTCACAAATGTGAATCTTAAGATAGAAAAACTAAAAACCGAAAAAAAAGAAGTGGAAGAATTAGCTCAGACAAAAACAGAACTTTTGGCTCAGATGAGTCATGAAATACGATCTCCCGTAAACATCATTATGAATTTTACAGGACTTGTCCGCGAAGTGTTGAGCACTGAAGTTCAGGATTCGCTGAAAGAAGAGTTTGCCATAATAAAAAATGCAGGAAAAAGAATTATCAGAACCATTGATCTGGTTTTGAGTATGTCTGAAATTCAATCAGGGCAACTTGACCTGCACAGAACAAAATTTGATTTATATCAGGAAATTGTTGTTCGCGTTTACAATGAATTCAGGTTAATGGCAAATGAAAGAAATCTGGATTTTTTCCTGCATTGTTCTATCCAAAACACCATAATCTATGCTGATGAATATACAGTTTTTCAGACACTGATGAATATTGTTGATAACGCCTTCAAGTACACTGACAAAGGACGGATCGAAATTACGCTTGATCAGCAAAAGAACGGACAACTTTTTATCTTGGTTTCGGATACGGGAATCGGTATGTCGGAAGAATTCAAGAAAGATATTTTCAAACCTTTTCATCAGGAGGATACCGGACTCAC
>CAZEXO010000064.1:0-5158 GCA_964516545.1 uncultured Melioribacteraceae bacterium | reverse complement strand
GGTGAAGAAATACTGCGATCTGAATAACATGCAGATAAAAATAACCAGCAAGAAAGGCAAGGGTTCAAAAGTTAAGTTAATTTTTCCTTCTCAACCTTTTTAATTTCATTCTGAATATTTAATTGACCGGATTCAAAAGCCGATTCATGTACCATCCGCGTAATCCAGGTTGCCCGGCAAACACAATAACTTGGTTGAATTCATTTCACTTGTTTCACTTTTAAAATCCGTGATGTTTGAGCCATGAAATGTAATCCGGAATTTGTTAATTATTGAGGATAGCAATATTATTACTGTGAAACTTAACACAAAGTTAATTTTGTTTTGATAATCATATTTTATTAATTCACTTAACCATGAAAAGTATTTTTGTTTTATTCACGAATATCCTGTTGTCCATAATTGTTTCAGGGCAGAACTATCAGCCCACGGAAGAATTTCTTAATACAGTGCATCGTCATCTCAGATTTCTGGGGAATGATATTTTCGAGGGACGCGGAACGGGACAAACGGGAGGAGATCTTTCGGCAAAATATCTGGCTCTGGAATTCAATAAACTTCACCTGAAACCTATCGGGGATAATAACACGTATTATCAATATATACCTATGCACGGGAGTATTCCTTCAAATAAAAGTAACCTTAAAATTCATTCTTCGGAGAAAACAATTAATCTGAGTTTAGCTGAGGATTATTTATTGTATAGTGCAGGTGAACACACATTAATTCCTCTTCCGCTGGAAATGGTTTTTGTAGGATTCGGTATTGTAGCTCCCGAATTTGATTATAATGATTATCAGGATCTGGATGTTGAGGGAAAAATTGTTGTGATGTTGGAGGGAGAACCTTATTCAAATGAAGAAAGTTATTTTGCCGGTGAGCTTCCAACTGTTTACAGTTATCATGAAGCAAAGCAGCGAATTGCTCTCTCCCGCGGCGCTGGAGGAAGTATTATTATTCCGTATACCACAGGTATAGACGAAAGATGGAGGGATTATCAGAGAATGTTTGCTTTCGAAGATATTAGCCTTTCATATTCAACCTCAAGAAATTTATCATTATTAATAAATCCGGATAAAGCTCATATCCTTTTTGACGGGACTAAATACAATTACAATCAGATAACCAGCCTTGTAGAAAAAAATGAAATGATGAGTTTTGAGTTAAAGACAAAACTTTCATTTGAAGGGTATTACAAGCAGAGAGATTTTCTGGGAGCGAATATTCTCGGTATGATTGAGGGAAGTGATCCCAAGTTAAAAGATTCTTATATAATTATTTCTGCACACTATGATCATTTGGGAATCGGACCGGCTGTTAAGGGTGACTCAATTTATAACGGAGTTTTTGATAACGCTGCCGGTGTTGCGCTTATGCTTGAAATTGCCAGGGAGATTAATAACCAGAAAAATACCCCGTCCCGCTCAATTATTTTTCTTGCCGTTACAGGTGAAGAAAAAGGATTATTGGGTTCGACTTATTACACTAACTACCCCGCAGTTCCTTTATACAAAACCGTGGCGAATATTAACATTGACGGTGTGGCTTCTTTTGATAATTTCAAAAGCATTATTGGAGTCGGGAGAGAATTTTCAACCCTGAGTGACTATCTGAATCAAACTGCCGCAAAATTTAATTTATCGGTAGTTGATATTCCCACCGAATATTTTTCTTCGGAATCATTTAATCGTTCTGATCAACATGCTTTTGCCGAAGCAGGTATTCCGGCAATTATGATTCTGGATGGTCCTGATTATGTTAATCTTTCCCGCGAAGAAGGAATTGAACTTCAGCAAAAATATTCACGTGAAATTTATCATACCCCTTTTGATGATCTGTCCCTCCCGATAAATTATTCTGCGGTATTTCAGCACAAGGAAATAATAAAAGATTTTATTCTTAGTATCGCAAATTCCGCATCAACACCCGAATGGTTAAGAGGCGCTCCTTACAGTATTGCAAGATTACGTTCAATAGCAGAAAAGAGGTAAGAATGAAAAAGTTATTTTTGATTTTTATAATGAGTTTATTGGTTTCGTGCGGGAGTGCCGATTACGAGGTAGCAAGAATAAGAATCAAAGGTTCAGACACCATGCTAAAGCTCACCGAATTGCTGTCCGAAGAATTCATGAAAATAAATCCGGGTATTTCGGTATATGTTTCAGGAGGCGGAACGATGAACGGAGTGAAAGCCCTGGTTAAAAACGACGCTGAAATATGTATGGCATCGCGTCCCCTGAAAAGTGATGAAATAAAAATAATTGCAGACGACCACGGAAGCCTGGGAATGTCATCGTTGATTGCGAAAGACGCTCTTAGCATTTATCTTCATCCTGATAACCCCGTTAATGATTTATCTCTGGAACAATTAAAGGGTATCTTTACAGGTAGAATCACAAATTGGAAAGAGGTTGGCGGACTAGATGAGAAAATCATTCCTGTAATTCGATCTAACAATTCCGGCACATATCTTTATTTCAAAGAACATGTTCTTAACGACGAGTCTTACACTGATAAGTCAATTGCAAAAATTACGACAAACAGTATGATTGAAGAAATTCTAAAAAATAAAAATGCAATTGGTTACGGAGGAATGGGTCTGGGAAATGAAATCAAACACGGCTCGGTGAATGGAATTAAAGCCAGTCGTGAAGCGAGCATTGACGGACTTTATCCGATAACGAGATATCTACAGTTTTATACCCTTAAAGAACCTGGAGGAGTTATAAAAAAATTCATTGATTTTGCATCAAGTCCCACCGGACAAAAAATTGTTGAAGAACAGGGATTTATTCCTTTATGGAAAATTACTTATTGAATCATTGCTATGGTAATATCAATCGATAATTAGTTTACTTTCAAGATTAGCAGTTTCCATCAGTATGTGATAAACCAGGTCGGTTATCTTTGCCGTTTTTTCGTAATTGATTTTATGTGAATCATCCGATGGTTTATGATAATCTTCAGTCATGTTGTCATAGAAGAAAACAATCGGAATTCCATTTTTTGCATAACTGTAATGATCGCTCCGGTAATAATATCTGTTGGGGTCACCTAACAAATCAAATTTGTAATCAAGAACCATTTTTACCGTTCTCGCATTAACTCTTTCAATAAGTTGATGGAATTCAAGGCTTAGTCTGTCCGACCCTATTGAAAAGATTGAGTTTTCATCTCCCCTTCCAATCATATCAAGATTTATGTATGATATTATATTCTCAACAAATCCCGAATTTGCCGTTAAGTACTTTGAACCAAGTAACCCGCGCTCTTCGCCCGTATGCAGGATGAAAAGTACGGGTCGTCTGTTGTTCTTATGAAGTGCGAATAATCTTGCAGCCTCCATAACTGCAACAGTACCCGAAGCGTTGTCGTCAGCGCCATTAAATATTTGTCCTGATTGAATTCCTTCATGATCATAATGAGCGCCGACAGCGACATACTGATCAGCAACCAGCGGATCATTACCTTCGATTAAGCCGATTATATTTCTTGCAATTCTCACTTCATCAATAATTCTAATTTTATAATTACATGAAGCAAGAACAGGTTTCTCTAATCTGTCGAAAATTCTTTTAACAACATGAAGATCATAGCCCTGGGTAATACTGTTTATTTTGTTGAGAAGAATTTTTTTCGCGCCTTCCTGATTCAGGAGGAAACAGGGTATATCGAATTCTTTCTCATAATCAAAAGATTCCTTCTCAAGTGAAAAATTCAGCGCTGTAACGCTTCGTTGTTTATACCGGAAGGTCTGCATTTCCTCATAATCGGGAAGACAAATAACAGCTTTGGCTCCGAATTCCTCCGCAGTTTGAATTTTGTATTTGATGTCGCTGTAATGAGTTCGGTAGCCGCCTTCAAAATAATCATCATCATTACTCGCCGGTTCGCCTGTTATTACCAGGACAATCTTTCCTTCAACATCTATGTTGTCATAGTCATTATAATTATATTCATCTGCCTTAATTCCGAAACCTGCAAAAATAATTTCCTGATTGTCTGCAGAGAACTTGAGAGGTAGAAATGCGGGAGAATAAATAATGTAATCACCGTTAAAATTAAGTTTGGTAACATCTCCGTTTTCTGTCGTGAAAGTAAAATCAGTTTCGTATTCATACCCGTTTACATTCACATAAAAGTATTGAAAAAAAGTGTTATCATCTCCAAATGGTTTTACGCCGTAATCAGATAATTTTTCAGCGATAAATTCAGCCGACATTTCTTCGCCGCGGGAGGCGGTTTCTCTTCCCATGAATTCATCGGAGGCGAGTTTTGTAAGATTTTCTTTAAGGATTGTTTGATCGGACAATCCCTCATGAGGCTGGCAATAATTAACCGATCCAGAAATAAAAAAAAGAACGGCAAAAGCTAAAACTTTGTTAGAATTGTGCATAGAGAATACCCTCAGAATTATTTTATATCAAACGAGAATCCCGGGGGTAGGGTTCAGGTAAGAGCCGGTTAATTAAAACCGGCTTACAAATTTATATGTTCGAAGATTTCGGCGCAAGAAACTTGTTGTATAAAAGTAGTCCGATTATTGTTGCAACGCCAATCATACTGAAAATCAACCACAAAATTCCCGGTTGATTTAGTCCGTCAATAAAATGAACATACAACTTAGCTCCAAGATAACCGCCTATTCCGCTGCCAAGCACGCCGTATAAAAATGAATAACCGAGATACGTTGCCTTTTTCTCAGCAGGCGCAATCAATCCGACGTAACTTATGAATTTGGGATGGGCGGTCATTTCACCGATTGAAAAAATCACTATGCCGGCAATGAATACCCAGGCATGCATGGATATTGATAAGATAGCCATACCTATTGATCCGAGTGCAATGCCTGTTATCATCGTCGGAAGCGCTTTCGTGTTCTGAACAATTCTTGACACTATTAGCTGGAGAAGAATGATTGTTCCGGCATTTATAACTGTTACATGTTCAACATCAAATTTCCAATCCGGATTTGCAATGAATAATCCTAAAAAGGAATTTACTACATTATTAACCGGAGTCATATCCAAATGTTCTTTTACGTACCATAAAACTGTGTCAAATTGCTGGAAGTATAAGATCCAGAAGCAGGAATAGATAACAATCAACGCGATGAAACGGAAGTCGGTTAATACTTTTGCAGCGCTGATTAGTACGT
>CAZEXO010000063.1:0-17601 GCA_964516545.1 uncultured Melioribacteraceae bacterium | reverse complement strand
TATTGTTATGTATTCTTTTATTCTCATAGATTATTGTCACTTGAAGAACTATAAAATTTCTACAAGTAAAAACATTTTTCCCGGGAATTATTGTTCCTTTCAGAGATAATCGAGAATATCACAAACATTGTTTAGCACTTTTTCTGCTCCGAAAAAATTACTTTTTTGTGTTAGACTACTCGGAATAATTATGCAATTAATACCGGCGGATAGTGCAGATTAGAATCCTCGATAACAACAACTTCTGAACTTTTAAGTCCGGAACAATTGAGCGCTTTCCGGTAAGGTTCGGGATCAGGTTTGGAATTTGTATAATCTTCGCGCGTGAGGTAAAAATCAAAGTATTTTAGAACTCCGGTTTTCTTGTGAATAGTTTCAAAATGTTCTCTTTGTGAACTCGTCACGATTGCCATCATGTATTTTGTTGATAGTTTTTCCAGAACTTCTTTCACGCCATCAATCAGTAAGTCATTTTCTTCCAACAACTTTTGATAAATAATATTTCTTTCCTTTCTCAAGTCCTGAATTCTTTTTTCGGGAAAACCTTTTTCACTCAAAATAAACCACGCTCCTTTGGAATTCTTGAGAAAATTTTCAACGAATATTTCTTTTGAAAGGACTAACCCGTTGTTCTTAAAAACTCTTCTTGTTGCCTCAAAATAATATTTCTCAGTATCAACAAGCACCCCGTCATTATCCCAGAAAATAGCTTTATACATTTTTGAAAATAGTTCTTCCGTGAGATGTGATAGTTGATTAATTCCTACGCGAAAAAATAATAAAAAACCCGATCGAATGACCGGGTTAATAATTATAAATTTATCAGGAATAACTATGGAGAATTTCCGCAAGAGGTGTAACTTCGTCATTCGGACGTTTCTTGTTAGCCTGTGTTATCAGGTTTTGAAGATTATCTTCAAGCGAAGGTTTATTAACCTGATAATATATTCCAGTATAAATCGGTTCGGTTGAATAAGCTTTTTCAAGAGCTGCAAGTTTATTGGTTCGGTCATGATTTTCCGGCAAAGGCTGGAACATCGATTTCATTATTTTCGCGTCAAGCACGGGAAAAGT
Source organism: uncultured Melioribacteraceae bacterium (assembly GCA_964516545.1). GTDB lineage: Bacteria > Bacteroidota > Ignavibacteria > Ignavibacteriales > Melioribacteraceae > JAHISV01. Next base: position 16,527 of record CAZEXO010000063.1, on the reverse strand, counting down.
TTTGCAGGGACTTAAAATATAAACCATCGACATTCCTTTATGTCTGACAGCTTCCGTAATAATTGTTGTTGTTTCTTTTACATTCAGACCATTAGCCAAAGCAATGAATGAAATATCATAAGCTAAAAAAATCGGCATTGGTTTTAGTACTTCTTCATAAACCCCATAAGGTGCGGTTTTAGTTTTTCTCCCGATTGGCGAGGTTGGAGACGACTGCCCTTTTGTAAGTCCGTAAATACGGTTATCGAGAAGCATGTAGGTGATGTCAACATTTTTACGCGCTGCATGAGCAATATGTCCGCCGCCGATTCCTAATCCATCGCCATCGCCGCCTACGGCAAATACGGTTAAATTAGGATTAGCCGTTTTCACTCCGAGAGCCGTAGGCACTGCGCGTCCGTGTGTTCCGTGTAATGAATATGTATTCATAAAATGAGAAAATCTTCCCGAGCAGCCGATGCCAGATACCGTGGCAATTTCTTCAGGGGGAATATTGAGTTCGACTAAAGCCTTTTGAAGAGCATTGTATACTCCGTAATCACCGCAGCCGGGGCACCAGACCGGATCTATTATTCCTTTATAATCTTGAATTGTTCTTGTCATTTAATTTGCCTCACTGCTTTAATTATCCCGTTGTAAATTTCATCAGGTGTGAATGGAAGTCCCTGGTATTTTTTTATCTCAATAGGTTTGATATCGAATTTACCTTTCAGACCTGTTTTAACCCGGCAAGAAATTGTTTAATCTGATTTTCGGGCAATGGTGAGAGAACTTTCGGGTGAAGATGTTTGAAAATTATTCCCTCACCGGCAGCTTTTAATCTGGCTTCATGAATAGCGCCATGCGTTGATCCCCATCCGATTACTCCGATTTCAGCCTCTTCAGGACCTTCCCATTCAACCGGATTATTTTCAAGAGATTTTGCCAGAGTTGAAATTTTCTTAAATCTCTTCTCCAACATTTGTTCATGAATGGCAGGCGTGTAGTCAGCTTTTCCGTCTTCGCGATGTTCAAGTCCCGAAGCAAGATATTGACCGCCCGAAATTCCCGGTTTGGTGATTGGTGAAATTCCGTCAACCGTATCAAGAAACCTTTTATAACCGCCAAGGTCTTTTTCGTTTACCGATAGTCTTTTAACTATATAGACTATTTCAGAATTAGGAATAGATAATTTTTCAACGGGGAACGTTGCGTCAATTTCAATAATGTTTGATAAGTCGGGAGTTCTAACCGTTGCTTTCATATATCCGAGAGACTGATCTGTAAGCAGAAGAACGGGCATCTGATATTTTTCCGCTAAATTAAAAGCCCTGATAGTCTGATAAAAACAATCTTCAACAGATGAAGGTGCCAGAACGATTCTCGGAGCTTCGCCCGTCGTACCGTAAAGAGCAAATTTTAGATCGGATTGTTCGGTTTTGGTTGGTAAACCTGTGCTCGGTCCGCCTCGTTGAACATCAACTATTACTATGGGTAATTCAAGCATTGAAGCAAGATTTAATTGCTCACCCATTAGTTGAAGTCCGGGTCCCGAAGTGGGTGAAATAGCTTTTTCACCCGCGAATGAAGCGCCGATGCAGGCAGATATTGAAGCGATTTCATCTTCAAGTTGAATGGCGCGCCCGCCAACCTTAGGCATCAATTGAGTGAGCGTTTCAAAAATCGGTGTTGCAGGAGTTATGGGATAGCCGGCAACAAAACGGCATCCGGCTGCAAGAGCGCCGAGCGCAACTGCCTCATTTCCCGAAACCATCATGTAATTCGATTTACCATCACCGCTGCTTTTTAAGTTGAATTTCCTTTCCCAATCATTCTTGATACCCTCGTCGTATCCGGCGTTAAGTAGTTTTAAGTTATTCTCAACGACTTTATCACCTTTGGATGCATACCTGTCATGAACGAGTTTTTCAAGAATATTTTTTTCGATTTTAAAAAGATTACCCATTGCCCCAAGAGCGACAACATTTTTTCCCAGGTTACCGCCTGTTATTTCGTGGGTGATTTCCGTTAAACGAATCGGATGAAAACTTGCCTGAATGTTTTTGTCTACATTAACTGTTTCAGGGTCATAGATTAACATTCCGCCTTCTTTAATATCTTTGATTGTTCTGTCGTAAGCCTGCTGATTAAATACTACAAGATAATCAACTTTACTCCCCATCGAGTGGATGGAACAATCACGCACGCGGATTTGAATCATGGAAAATCCGCCGCGAATTTCAGCAGGATAAGTTATATAGGTAAGGACGTTGTATTTTGTGCGCGCCGCGACCTGAGCAAAAAGTTCTCCGGCGCTTATCACACCTTCTCCACCCTCACCTCCAAACCTCACTGCAAAATCGAGTTGTGAGTCCGAATTAATACCACTCATTATTAGTACATCCCTATACTTTTTCTGATAAAATGTTTTATTTGATTAGAAAAAAGAACAAAGGTAGTATTTTTTTCATGAAGTAAAATAGAACTTAATCTTCTCTTAACAAAACCTTTTCAGGATTTTAGTAAGATTTTTAGAAATTTCAGAAATTATTCCAAGATGAAATTCAATTAATAATTATTTGGAATTGTGCATAAATATTCTGTTTTCAAAGGTTTTATAAACTTTCCGATGATCTGGATTTGCTGTGATATGTTCAACAGTTCTTATGTAAGCGCTAAACTTTTTTCGTGTTTGAAGTCTAATTTTGTTACCACTTGTTAACCGAATTCCATATCTTAACGCACAAATGAAAAATTGAAAATTTATTTCAAACAAAAGTTTAGAGGAAAAGAAATGGTTCAGTTTTCGCAATGTGTGAAGGAAATGAGAACCTCCGAGATTCGCGATTTGATGAGTTTGGCGACTGATCCGAACATAATTTCATTCGCCGGCGGAATGCCCAACAATGACTTATTTCCCCTTCGCGAAATTGATGATATTTTTATCAGCATGGGAGATGATCTCAAAAAAATAGGTTTTCAGTATGGTCCAACACCGGGTTACCCTCCGTTGATAAATTCGGTGAAAAAATATTTAGGCGAGAAAGGTTTGCCGGTTGACAGCAATGATCTTATAATCACGGCAGGTTCTCTTCAGGCAATTAATATTGTGACAAAATTATTTATTAATCCGGGGGATAGCGTTATCACCGAGGCGCCTTGCTTTATCGGAGGAACATCTGCTTTCAAATCCTATCAGGCAAATATCGCCGGTGTGCCCCTGGACGCCGATGGGATAATAATTGACAAACTTGAGGAAACTTATTCGAAAGTCAAATCATCGGCAAAGATGATATATCTTTCACCGTACTTTCATAATCCTGCAGGAATTATTTATAGTAAGGAACGAAAACGCGCAGTAATGGAATTTTTGAGTAACAAAAATCTAGTTCTTCTCGAAGATGATCCCTATAACGAATTGTATTTTGACGAGAAGCATATCGATTTGTTAAAACCCATGAAAACTATTCAGCCTGAAAAATTTCCCGTATGTTATGTCGGATCTTTCTCGAAAATTCTCGGTCCTGGATTCAGACTCGGCTGGCTTCTTGCCTCGCCGGAAATAATTAATAAAGCTCAACTGGCAAAACAATCAATAGATGCCTGCTCATCAACTATCTCGCAGGTTCTCGCGGACCAGTTTTTACGCCGGGGAAAATTACATGCATATGTTGCTGGTTTGCGTAAAACATATTTACGCAGAATGAATCTCATGAATGAAGCGCTTAAACAACACATGCCCGAAGAAGCAAAATGGGTGGTTCCTAAAGGCGGGTTTTATATTTGGATTACATTACCTGAACACATTGATACCATTGATATTTTAAAAGAAGCGATTCCCAAAGGCGCTGTTTTTGTTGTGGGAAAAACTTTTGATCCGGCGGGAATAAAAAATAACAGCTTCAGACTCGCGTTTTCACACACTCCTGAAGAGAGAATAACCGAAGGCGTAAAAATTATTGCCGAAGCTGTTAAAACAAAATTATAATTTAAGAAAGATGGCATCTATTCAAGGTGTCATCTTTGTTTAATGCCGACCTCGCGTCCCGCATTCAAAGCGAGAAGATTCATCTCAACCACCTCATTTCCTTTACGACCAAAAATCTGCCGTATGCCGGATTCAAGTTTTTCATAAGGAATATCCAGGAAAGGAGATGCCGCACCAACCATAACGATGTTTGAAGTTTTCGCGCTTCCGATATTTTTCGCTATCTCATCCGCCTCAACAAGGATTGAGTTTTTCAGAGAATTAATTTCAGCGTAAATTTTTGTAAGCTCGGGATAATCAGGAATATTTTTGAACGGTTTCGAGTTCGTAATCAGCCAGCCTTCCGCAGAAAGGAATGGAAGATACCGGAGCGATTCCATAGGTTCAACTGAAAGAATAATATCAGCTTCACCAAAAGGAATCAGATCGGAGGCTATTTTATAATCGGCAATTCGTAAATGAGACTGAACCGCGCCTCCGCGCTGACTCATTCCGTGAACTTCAGCCTGCTTAACATCAAGCCCGGCTTCAAGCGCCGCCATTCCGATAACAGCAGCTACAGATAAAATTCCCTGACCACCGACTCCCGCAAGTATTATATCTTTTTTCATTTATTTTTCTCTTAATTTTTCGTTGATAATTTTTCAGCTTTTTTTGATTTGGTGAGCGTTTGAATGCACTCGCGCTCAGCAATAATTACTGATACGCCGTCGAACGCTAATTCTTCTTCCAGAATTTCCACAAAATCATTATGATTTTTTTTCAAGGGTTCGATAGTTCGAATATGTTTTGGCTCTACGCCTATTCCTTCACAAATTTTAGCAATTCGTCCCGAGGCGGCTGATTTTTGCCCGCCCGTCATGGCAACTGTGGAATTATCCGAAATGATAATCGTAACGGGAGATTTTTTATTTACCGCATCAAGCAGTCCCGTCATTCCCGAATGAGTGAAAGTTGAATCGCCGATTACCGCAACTGCGGGTTTTAATCCTGCGTCAGCCGCGCCGATTGCCATTGTTATCGACGCGCCCATATCAACGCAACTGTTAATCGCGTTATAAGGAGGCAGCGCTCCAAGTGTGTAACAGCCTATGTCGGCGAATACTCTCTTCTCGCCGTACTTAGCAATGGAAACATTTAACGCTTCGTAAACATCACGATGACTGCATCCGGCGCATAATTCCGGCGGACGATTAGCCACAACCGATGGCATATCCAATCCTTTCGATACCTTAAAACCCAGCGCTTTCGCCACGAGGTTTGGATTCAGTTCACCGTCGCGTGGAAGCGTTCCGTCAAGTCTTCCATGAATTTTTTTCCCAAGGTTTAGAAATCCCTGCAGAGATTCTTCAATAAGAGGGTAACCTTCTTCAAGTACAAGTATTTTATTACACTCGTCGTATAACTTTTTAATCATCTTCGAGGGAAGAGGATACTGACCGATTTTTACATGAGGATGCGGACATGAATTACGTGAATAATTTTCCCTGAGATAATTGTACGAAATTCCTGAAGTTATTATTCCGAGCGTCTTATCCTCACCGTCAGCGAAAAAATTGTAAGCAGAGCTCTCAGAACTTTCCGTAAATTTTTCCTGATGGTCGAGTAATAACCTGTATCGTTTTCTCGCGATTGCGGGAAGAAGAACAAACTGACGAGCATCGTCAGGGAGTGAATTTTTATTTTGTTCAATGGGTTCTTTAACTTCAACGCCGTAACGCGAGTGCGCTAATCTTGTTGTGATTCTTATTAATACGGGGGTTTTAAATTTTTCCGAAAGAGCAAAACCTGCGTAAGCCATGTCATAAGCTTGCTGTTGATTTGAAGGTTCCAGAATTGGAATCATAGCAAACCCGCCGTAGAAACGTGAGTCCTGCTCGTTCTGTGATGAATGCATGGATGGGTCATCGGCAACTGTGATTATCAAACCTCCGTTAACTCCGGTTATGGCTGAGTTGATAAACGCATCGGCGGCAACATTTAATCCTACATGTTTCATGCAGACCATGGCTCGTTTACCGGCATACGACATACCGAGAGCAGATTCCATGGCAGTTTTTTCATTCGCTGACCACTGCCTATGGATATTTTTTTGTGCAGCAGATTTTGAGTTTTGCACGTACTCCATTATTTCAGTTGAAGGCGTTCCCGGGTAAGCGTAAGTTCCCGACATACCCCCGTCAATCGCCCCCTGAGCTATGGCTTCAGCCCCGAGTAATAATAATTTTTTCATAAAACTTTTCTCATCTTTAATTTTCTAAAAAATGATTTTTATCTGCAACGAAAGAAAATTAGTGAAAGTTGAGTAGAAAAAAAATGAAATCCCCTAAAGTGGGATTAAACAAAAAAGATTTTGCTGTAATTGTAATAACTATCGGGAAAAGTAGATTTAGTAAAAATCACGAAGCAGAGAAATCCAATAACGACATAAAATAAATAAATGGCTGTGCATTAAAAGTGGGTATTATTTTAATCCCCATGCGCCTGGAGAATGTTATCATTGCTACTAGCCGTTTCCTTTCTTAAATTTATGCGCGTTAAAAAATTTATAAAGCAATAAGACGGTTACATGAAAATAACAAATTACTTAAAACCCGAGTTTGTAATCCCCGAAATGAAAGGGAGAAAAAAAGAGGAGATAATTAATGAGCTCATAGATTTATTCAGGAACGACGAACGCGTTATTGATCTTGAACAAATCCGCTCCTCGGTGATGGAACGTGAGAAAATTATGTCAACGGGAGTTGGCAAAGGATTCGCAATTCCTCACTCGAAAACCACGGCGGTAACCGATATTTTAATCGCTTTCGGCAGACTGAATTATGGCGCTGATTTTAATTCATTGGACGGCGAACCGGTTCATCTCGTATTTTTATTAATCGGCAAAGAAAATATGGTTGGACCTCACATAAAACTTTTAAGCCGCATTTCACGTATGATGAATAAAGATGAATTCAGAAAAGGATTAACCTCAGCCCAATCCAGTGAAGAAATCATTAGTATCTTTTTTGAAGAAGAAAAAAATTATATAGATCTCACTTAACTTTCCGGAATACTATGATCAGGTCAATTACAGGTACAAAAGATATTCTCCCAATAGAAATTACAAAATGGCGGCATCTTGAAAATATTCTTACAAAAGTTTTCACGAACTTTAACTACAAAGAAATCCGCACTCCGATTTTTGAAGAGACAGCTCTCTTCGCGCGTGGAATCGGCGAGGGAACCGATATCGTTAGCAAAGAAATGTATACATTCACCGACAGAAGCGGTACAAGCGTAACGCTCCGTCCTGAAATGACAGCCTCTGTGATGCGCGCTTTGATCGAGCATTCTTTACATAAATCTCAGGGATTAAACAAACTTTATTATATGGGACCCATGTTCCGCCAGGAACGTCCTCAGGCGGGACGCTATCGTCAGTTTCATCAGTTCGGGGCTGAAGCTATCGGAGTGAACGATCCCGCGCTTGACGCTGAAATGATAATTTTGGCGAATGATATTATTTCCGAACTCGGACTTAAAAACTTAACTGTTAAAATCAATTCTCTTGGTTTACCTGAGTCGCGGGAAAAATATAAAGTTCTTCTTAAGGAATATTTAGCCGATAAAGTTTCGGGATTTTCGGAAGAGAGTAAAAAAAGATATGAGACCAATGTTCTAAGAATATTCGACAGCAAAGCGGAAAATGATCAGCGGATAATGAATGAAGCTCCTTTACTTTTGGATCATCTTGACCAGGAAAGTCTTGAACATTTTGAGCAGGTTAAAGAAATCCTTTCAGGATGTAAAATTCATTATGAAATTGATCCTAAACTTGTGAGAGGTCTCGATTATTACACTCACACCACATTTGAAATTATCAGCGAAAGTGTTGGCGCTCAAAGCGCATTATGCGGCGGCGGACGTTATAATCTTCTCGCAAAAGAAATCGGAGGAGAGGATATTCCGGGTGTAGGTTTTGCGGCGGGAATGGAGCGAATCCTGCTCGCCTGTGAGAACGAAAATAGTTTTACGACTTCCGATACGAACACCGATTTATATATTGCAAAGCTTGATAAATATTTGTACAATAAGGTCGTCGAATTAGCCGTTACTTTCAGAAGAAAAGATTTAGTTGTTGATTTTGATTACGCGCATCGCAGCTTCAAGGCTCAAATGCGGGAAGCTAACAGATTAAATGCCGGATTCGTTATGATTATCGGGGGCGAAGAATTCGAAAGCGGCAAAGTGGTAATCAAAAATATGCAAAATGGGGAACAGGAAACTTTCGACATAAACAATATTTCGGGAATACTGAACAAGATTAAAGGGTGATTTGTGCCTCTCAAGAAACCAAACGATTTACCGAAAATTCCAAAGACGAGAAAAAAAAGAGCCGAAGCTGCTCTTGCTGCAATTCCACAAAAAAAACCTGATAAACTGGAATATCACTGTAAAGCATTCTACAGATATGACCAACCTGAACAAAAACAATACGCTGTTCTGAGAGTTGAAACCGTTGTGGAATTCACAAGTTTCGCTTATGAAATTTCGACAGAAGAACTGCGCGAAAATGATCAGATATACATTATTCTCATGGGACTCAAAGCAATGAGTAACCTTGTCCCCGGTGTTCAAGTCGCCAGTAAAGAAATTCCTTTGACTGATTTGGTGGGTGAAATTACGGTTAATCTTGTTAAACAGGACGGCAGCATAAACGCCGGTAAATACAAATTAAATATCTACAATAAAGAAATAGAACTTGTGGAAGAATTTCTTCCTCCGAAGAAAAACAACAGATTGTTCAGCCGGTTTTTTGTGGATAACGAAAACAATACATTCCCGAAAGAATAAAACTCATTTCGCATATTTCCCGATGAGTTTCCATATCCATCCGTGGAATTTATGGACTCCGGTAACAGGTTCGCAATACATGAGAATACATTCATTATAAACATAGCTGAGGTTTTTCTCTTCGCAGTATTTTTGTGTCTCATCATTTCCCGAACCATTCTGCAACCAAATATTATTGATTCCGTTTTTAATAGCTTCCATGATAACTTTTTTTGTTTCGGAAGGCTGAACGGTTAGCACAGCCGCTGTTACGCCATTGGGCAGACTTTCAAAATTCCTGTAACATTTCTCTCCGTTAATTTCATCTGCGTTCGGATTTATCTGGAATACATTATAATTTCTGGCTTTCAGTTCTTTGTATAACAGATTCCCTGTTTTATTGCCCAGCCTTGATACTCCCACAATAACAATATTTTTCTGAGCGGTTATTATTTTTATTACTTCAATCGACGTCATGTTTGTCTCTCTGAATAAATATTAAAAAAATTTCAGGACAATCAGATAATAATTTTATGATAATTCTTTTTTATAATGTCTTTAATCTCAGTTGTTATCTGAATATTGAGTTCTTTGTTATTGTTAAATGATGATTCCAAATAATCCAGCAAAAGTTTAGCCAATTCTGATTTTTGTTCATCAGTTCTGCCTTCGAGAATGTTGATTTCAAGATGAACCATAGCATTATTCTTTTCACCTTTCCCGATAAAATAATTATCGTATGCAATGATTCTGCTTTTGCAATCATTGATGTCACATCGAATTGTCTTTGTGGTAATTTCATGGATCCCGTAAAGTAACTCTGAAAAATTAACGCTGGTTTTTAAGTTAGCGCTGTATTCCAAACGAATCTGTGGCATAATTTATTTTCCTCATACTTGCTTGTTTTGCACCAGTTGAGCAAATCTTTCAAATGATCTGTCATAAGTCCGTTCAACATTGTCCGGGAAAAAGCACGCGGGTAATTCTCGCATTTGTAAATGATAAGCAACACAGTCGCAGCATATTCCTTTACGTTGGCAGGGTTCGTAAGAGCAGTTGCAGGAGTTTAAATTTCTCGCTTTTTTACATTCCATATTAATCCTTAAAAATTATCCCGAAGTTAAATTAGTGAGAGCTTCCGTTTATGAGAAGCTCTCTTCAAATTTAGAATTCGCTAAGATATTCTTCAAGAAGTTTATTGAATGTATCAGGATCTTCGAGCATTAAAAAATGCCCGACTCCTTCCATAATTTTCACCTCAAAATCCGGGAAATATTTTCTGTTGATCTCAACTGCTGTCGGGTTAAGCTGAGAATTAATGGCAACTATATTACATTTAATTGAACCGATGAATTCATTCGGATCCTGTTCCAGATAATTTTCCATGGCGCTTATGGCAACCTCAGGATTCGCGTTCGTCATTTTATTAACAATCATTTTAACCAATACTGAATCCGTTGACGGTAAAAACATTTGCGCGATAAATGCCTGAGTCATCATCTTAAAATCAGCCTTAAATCCAGCGAGAAATTGTTGTCTTGTCTCAGCCGGTAATTTCATCTCAATATTCTGAAAAGTATCCGCTCCAATAACGAGTAACACTTTATCGGGAATTAATGCAGCGGTTCTAGCCGCAATTGGTCCGCCCATCGAATGCCCGACCAGAATTACCTTTTCGAGTTCAAGGTTTTCAATTACTGCTGCAACATCTCTAGCGAAAGATTCGGTCGTGTAAATTTTTCTCGATGAACCGGAATCACCATGCCCGGCAATATCAAGAGAAATAACTTTGTGATTCTTTGAAAAATATTCAATTTGTTTTGCCCAGAATGATCTGTCACAACTCCATCCATGAATAAAAATAATCGGAACATCCCCTTCCCCGGAAATTTCGTAACATATTTTTACTCCATCAAAAGAGGTTACCGTACCCGTTTTGCCTGCATTAAGCGTACTTAGATAAAAGAATAAAAGGCATAAAATTGCCAGATTCATGATTCTCATTTGTGTCTCCTTAAGATTTATTATGTCAAGTAAACTTTACACCACAATTATAATAAATGATTTCTTTGATGTCAAGTATACTTTACATATTCTTTTATGAATTACAAAAAGAATTCGTGATACTTCTTGATTTACTTTGCTATTTTTGAAGCTGAAATCAGAAAGAGAAAAAAATAATTTTCCAGAGGTAAGATGAGTTACATTTTCGGAAGGAAGCCGGTTCTTGAAGCTCTTAAGTCAGATAAGGAAATCGTGCAGGTTTTTGTTTCGTTTGGTCAAAAAGGCGATGTAGTTGAGCAAATAATTATCCTCACAAAGCAGCTCGGAATTAAACTTACTCAACTTTCACCTCAAAAATTCAGAGCTCTTGAGAAAGGACAAAACAGCCAGGGAATTATTGCAGTTATTTCTGATTACGATTTTTATTCGGTTGAGAAAATAATTGGCGAAGCGCTGAACAGAAAAAAACCTTTGTTATTGCTGCTTGATCAGATTCAGGATCCACATAATTTAGGCGCGATATTGAGAACAGCAGAGTGCGCGGGAGTTGACGGAGTTATAATCACAACTCACAACAGCGCGGCGATAAATGAAACAGTGGAAAAAACATCAGCCGGCGCTGTATCTCATCTTAAAATTGCTTTCGTGGTGAATATCAAAACAACAATCAACTTGCTGAAACAAAAAGGATTTTGGGTCGCAGGCACTTCACTAGAGGGAGAAAAAAGTTACGCCGCAGTTGATTATCGGATCCCTCTTGCTCTTATAATGGGTAACGAGGAAAAAGGGATCAGGAAAAAAGTTGCGGAACATTGTGACTTTCTGGTAAAAATTCCCATGAAAGGCAAACTGCAATCGTTAAATGTCTCTGTTTCAACCGGAGTTCTTTTGTTCGAAATTCTGCGTCAGAGAGATATTCAGTAAATATTCCCAAGTTATAACCGCGAAACACGAACATTATCAAACATGCTGATCGTTATTTTTACTAAAACGAACTTTTTGATAGCTAATTGGTGTTTTTAATCTTGACATTTTTTTCCAGATTAAATAGTTTTTAACAAAAAAATGAAAAGGTTTTGCAAATGAGTGATGAAATGAAGGTTGTTGATGATTTGACTCAATCGGAATACAAGTGGGGATTTGTAACCGACATCGAAGCCGATGAAGCGCCGAAAGGATTGAATGAAGAGATTATCCGTTTTATTTCTTTGAAAAAAAATGAGCCGGAATGGATGACCGAATGGCGACTGAAAGCTTTCAGACACTGGCTAAAAATGATCGAACCAAAATGGCCGAATGTCAAATATCCCGAAATAAATTTCCAGGACATTAAGTACTACTCTGCTCCGAAAAAGAAACCGCAACTGGAAAGTTTAGATCAGGTAGATCCCGAATTACTTAAAACATTTGAGAAACTCGGAATTCCTCTTGAAGAACAGAAAAAATTATCCGGTGTTGCTGTTGATGCGGTTTTTGATTCCATCTCGGTTACTACAACTTTTAAGGAGACATTAAAGGAGAAAGGAATCATTTTCGGTTCTATTTCAGAGGCAATTCGTGAACATCCCGAATTGGTTCGAAAATATCTCGGTTCAGTTGTTCCTTACACCGATAATTTTTACGCGGCTCTTAATTCCGCCGTATTCAGCGACGGCTCATTTGTATATATTCCCAAGGGTGTGAGATGCCCGATGGAATTATCAACATACTTCAGGATAAACGCTCAGGAAACCGGTCAGTTTGAACGCACATTAATTGTTGCGGATGAATCAAGTTATGTTAGTTATCTTGAGGGGTGCACCGCTCCTATGCGGGATGAAAATCAGCTTCACGCCGCGGTGGTTGAACTGATAGCTCTCGATAATGCGGAAATAAAATATTCAACGGTTCAGAACTGGTATCCGGGAGATAAAGAAGGCAAAGGAGGAATTTATAATTTTGTGACGAAGCGTGGAATCTGTCACGAGAATTCAAAAATTTCCTGGACTCAGGTTGAAACAGGTTCGGCGGTTACATGGAAGTATCCCAGTTGCATTTTGAAGGGTGATAATTCAGTCGGTGAATTTTACTCGGTAGCAGTTACGAATCATTTCCAACAGGCTGATACCGGAACGAAAATGATCCACCTTGGAAAGAATACTAAAAGCACAATTATTTCGAAGGGAATTTCTGCCGGACAAAGTCAGAACTCCTACAGAGGATTGGTAAAAATAGGAAAACACGCGGTTAACGCCCGTAATTTTTCTCAATGCGACTCAATGTTGATGAGTGATAAATGCGGCGCTCACACATTTCCATATCTTGAAATAGAAAACCAGTCTGCTCAGGTTGAACATGAAGCAACAACTTCAAAAGTCGGCGAAGATCAAATTTTTTATCTTAACCAGCGAGGAATTGATACCGAAGACGCTGTAAACATGATTGTAAATGGTTTCTGTAAAGAAGTCTTTAACAATCTGCCAATGGAGTTTGCGGTTGAAGCGCAAAAATTATTGGCTATTAGTCTTGAAGGAAGTGTTGGATAAAAATCCAATCAGGATGACTTAACAAAATTCACTTTGCACAAAAATGAATATGATATAAAAGGAAAGAAATATGATACAAATAAAAAATTTACATGCTACAGTTGACGGGAAAAAAATTCTTAACGGAATTAATCTAAACATCAACAAAGGTGAAGTACATGCAATAATGGGTCCGAATGGTTCGGGTAAAAGTACCTTAGCCAATGTTTTGGCGGGTAACGAAGGTTACGAAGTTACGCAAGGAGAAGTATTATTCGAGGGAAAAAATCTACTTGATATGGCCCCCGAAGACAGAGCGCGCGAAGGTGTTTTTCTTGCCTTTCAGTATCCCATTGAAATTCCCGGAATTACAAATTCAACCTTTCTGAAAACAGCAATTAATGAAATAAAAAAATATCATAACCAGGAAGAAATTTCCGCGAAAGATTTTCTGACGCTCATTAGAGAGAAAGCAAAAGTGCTTGATATGGATGATTCATTGATAAGCAGAAGTGTGAATGCAGGATTCTCCGGCGGTGAAAAAAAACGAAATGAGATTCTTCAGATGCTTATGCTCAACCCGAAATTAGCTCTGCTTGACGAAACCGATTCGGGACTTGATATAGACGCATTAAAAGTCGTTTCAAAAGGCGTTAATGTTTTCCGAAATGAAAATAATGCGGTAGTAATGGTCACGCATTATCAGCGACTGTTGAATTACATTGTTCCTGATTTTGTGCATGTATTATATAAAGGTCAGATACTTAAATCCGGCGGTAAAGAACTCGCTCTTGAACTGGAGGAAAAAGGTTACGACTGGATTAAAAACGGCGAGCTGGAAACAGTTTAGTTATCTATAGTTAGAAAAGGAATTGAATATGAGCAAAGAAAATGAATATAGAGAATTAAAAGACTGGTACCGGAAAAATTTTGAGTTATTCGAATCTAAACTGAACGGGCACTCGAAATCTTTTCTTCATGAGTTTCGGAAAAATGCAGCGGCGACGATTGATAAATTATCTTTCCCAACGGTTAAAAATGAAGAATGGAAATACACAAATATAACCCCGATTCTTAAAGATAACTTCAAACCGGCATTTTTATTACCCGAAAAAGCTATAGACAGAAATATTATTGAAAAATATCTCTTAAAAGATTTTGAGTGTAATGTTCTGGTGTTTGTTAACGGAATCATTGAAAAAGAATATTCCAAACTCGATTGTCTTCCCGAAGGAGTTATAATTGATAGCCTTGAAAATATTCTTAAAACCAGACCGGAGCTGGTGAAAGATAAATTAACAAAACTCAGTAAGATTGAAAATAATTTTAACGCGCTGAACAGCGTATTTGCACTTGATGGACTTTTTGTCTTCGTACCGAAAAATGTTATTGTTGAAAAACCTGTACAGGTTCTTTTTCTAAATGCGGAGATTGATGAACCGATTTTATCTTCACCGCGGAATCTGATAATTGCCGAGGCGGATTCGCAGGTAAGCATCATCGCAAACTATAACGGCGATGACGGTCAGAAATATTTCACGAATGTTATAACAGAAGTATTCACCGATGAGAATGCAATAGTTGATCTTTATAAAATTCAGGACGAGAGTCATGATGCTTATCATATTGAAAAAGTAGATATCCACCAGAAGAAACAAAGTGTATTTGCACATTACTCATTATCCTTCGGCGGGTCAATTGTAAGAAATGACCTTAACACTCTTATGGATGCTGAAAATATCGAGTCACATTTTTACGGACTATATCTTGCGAATGAGAATCAATTGATTGACCATCATACATTTGTCGATCATGCTAAACCAAATTGTGAAAGTAACGAACTTTACAAGGGAATTCTTGACGGGAATTCCAGAGGGGTGTTTAATGGTAAAATTATGGTTCGCAAAGACGCTCAAAAGACAAACGCTTATCAGTCCAACAAAACTGTTTTATTATCCGAAACGGCGAGAATTGACACCAAACCGCAACTCGAAATTTTTGCTGATGATGTGAAATGCTCTCACGGTGCAACTGTTGGTCATCTTGATGATGAAGCATACTTCTATATAAGGTCGCGCGGTGTGCCGCATAATTTAGCGAAATCAATGTTGATACACGCTTTTGCAAATGATGTTGTAGAAAAAATAAAAATAGAAAAATTACGCGAACAAGTTAATCACATGATTTTCGAACATCTTCATCAAATTGAGATTTAACATGAACGAACTCGTTGAAGTAAAAACTGAAACAAGACTAACCGGAAAGAGGAAATTTGATGTTTACGAACTGCGAAAAGACTTTCCTATACTTTCACGGTTGGTAAACGGTAAACCACTTGTGTATTTGGACAACGCGGCGACCACTCAGAAACCACAGATGGTTATTGACAATACAAATCATTATTACACATTCGAAAACGCCAATATTCACAGGGGTTTACACTTTCTCAGTGAACTTGCAACGGAATCCTATGAAAAAGCCCGTCTGAAAATTAAAGAGTATATCGGCGCGATGAGCGTATCAGAAATTATTTATGTCAGGGGCGCAACCGAAGCTATTAATCTTTTAGCAACAACTATGTGCCGGGGAGGATTTTTTAATCCAGGTGACGAAATTCTTGTTACTGAGATGGAACATCACGCGAATATTATTCCCTGGCAAATAATGGGCGGTAGAAAAAATGTTAAGTTAAAACCCGTTCCGATTACTGATGATGGCGAACTTGATTTAGAATCATTCGCGAAAATGATTAATGAAAAAACGAAACTTGTTTCGGTTGTTCAAATTTCCAACTCGCTTGGTACAATAAATCCTGTAAAAGAAATAATAAAGATTGCGCATTCCTATAATATTCCCGTATTGATTGACGGCGCGCAGGCTGTTCCACATGTAGCTGTTGATGTACTTGAACTTGACGCCGATTTTTATGTTTTCTCAGGACATAAAATGTTTGCGCCTACAGGCATCGGTGTGCTCTATGGTAAAACAAAATATCTGAATGAGCTTCCGCCATATCAGGGCGGAGGTGATATGATTCGGACCGTTTCATTCGAAGGATCTACGTTCGATGATCTGCCTCATAAATTTGAAGCGGGCACTCCGAATATCGCAGGCGGAATCGGACTTGGAGCAGCTATTGATTATATAAATCAATTCAACCGTCAGGAATTAATTGAACACGAACATAAGTTACTTGAAGTGGCTACGGAAAAATTAAGTGAGATTAAAGGTTTGAAA
>CAZEXO010000062.1:0-17640 GCA_964516545.1 uncultured Melioribacteraceae bacterium | reverse complement strand
TCGAACGTCTTTATCATGCTGTTCGTCCCCAGGCAAGATACAAACGCAGTCTCGAACTTATCAAATGGTTCAAGGAAAAAGGTCTTCGTACAAAATCCGGTATTATGGTGGGAATTGGCGAAACAAACATAGAAGTGTTAGAGCTTATGCAATACCTTTTTAATCACGGCTGTGACATCATGACAATCGGACAATATCTTCAACCTACAAAGCAGCATCTTCCTGTTGACCGATATGTAACTCCGGAAGAGTTTACCATGTTCAGAGAAAAAGGTTTAGAAATGGGCTTTAAAGCTGTGGAATCCGCTCCACTTGTTCGCAGTTCATACCACGCCGAAAAACACGCAAAAATTTGATTTTGAGTGAAAATTCTTATTCTACGGGTAAATAAAAATCATTCACCATTATTTTGGAAATCTCGACTTTATTTTTTAGTTTAGACTGCATCACTTAATTGTTACGGATTCTATAACAATTTGCGCAATATGGTTCTAAATTAAAAAATGTACCTAGCTAATTCATTACATAAAGTTGCGAAAATTATTTCCGATCTTACATTGACGGTCATAATTCTGGTGGTGATAATGAGCAGATAAAAGTATTTAAAAGGGTTACTATAGTAGTAACCCTTTTTTAGTTAATTAACACAACTCATGGAGAGATGTATGGCAAAAATAAAAGGAGATATTTTAATTGATATTGAAAAATGTAAAGGCTGCGAGCTTTGTGTTGATGCTTGTCCCCAACATTCATTGGAAGCCTCAAGAAAAGTAAATCAAAAGGGATACCTTTACATCGTAAAAATAGAAGATAATTGCACCGGGTGCACTAACTGCGCGTTGGTTTGTCCTGAAGGTGCGATAACTGTTTACAGACAAACGGCAAAATCCAAAGAAAAAATAGCAGAAATAAAAAATGTTACTAACGATATAACAGTGACGGTGAAGGAATGAAAGAATTAAAATTAATGAAAGGAAATGAAGCAATGGCAGAAGCCGCTATTCGTGCGGGCTGCGATGCTTATTTCGGATACCCGATCACACCGCAATCCGAAGTACTGGAATATTTAAGTCGTGAAGCAGAGCAACGAACAGGAATGGTGGTGTTGCAGGCTGAAAGTGAAGTGGCTTCTATCAACATGGTTTATGGTGCCGCCGGAACCGGAAAACGAGTTATGACATCATCTTCAAGTCCGGGTATAAGTTTGATGCAGGAAGGAATATCTTACATCGCATGCGCTGAAGTACCGTGTTTAATTGTTAATGTTAATCGTGGCGGTCCTGGACTTGGAACCATTCAGCCTGGTCAGGGAGATTATTTTCAGTCTACTAAAGGAGGAGGACACGGTGATTATAGGTTAATCGTACTAGCTCCTTCAACGGTTCAGGAAATGGCTGACTTTGTTGATTTGAGTTTTGAGCTCGCCTTTAAATATCGCACTCCTGTTTTAATTTTATCCGATGGCGCTCTTGGTCAGATGATGGAAAAAGTTGAACTCACGCCGCAAAAAGAGAGAATTACAAAAGAGTATGAATGGGCGACTGTCGGAAGAAAAAACGGACGTAACAGTAATGTTATAACTTCGCTTCATCTCCAACCGGATCAGATGGAAGAGGTGAATAATAAACTTCAGGCTAAATATAGAGAGATTACTAAAAATGAAATCAGGTATGAGACAATTAATTGTGAAGATGCCGATTATATAATCACTGCCTATGGACTCATGGCGAGAATTTGCACCAAAGCGGCTGAATTAGCAAGGCAGAAGGGAATAAAGGTTGGAATATTCAGACCAATTACTTTATGGCCGTTTCCTTACGCTGCATTGAAAAGTCACGCCGGTCACTTAAAAGGAATTCTTGATGTAGAATTGAATGCGGGACAAATGATCGAGGATGTAAAACTTGCTGTTGAAGGTTCGGTAAAAGTTGAATTTCATGGCAGGATGGGCGGAATTGTTCCAAGCCCCGAAGAAATTCTTGAAGCGCTCGAAGAAAAAATTGTGAGAGGTGCTAAATGAATGAAAAAAAAATGTTAGATGATCAGCATTACGAAAATATGATTCAGGAAGAGAGTATTTGTATTGCTGAAAATATAGTTTATGAAAAACCATCCAAAGTTTTTTACGACACACCCATGCACTATTGCCCCGGATGCGGTCATGGCGTTGTTCACAGACTGCTCGCCGAAGTAATCCAGGAAATGGATATTATTGGTGATATAATAGGAGTTGCGCCCGTTGGATGTTCCGTACTTGCCTATAATTATCTTAACATCGATATGAGTGAGGCGGCACACGGAAGAGCCTCAGCAGTGGCAACCGGAATAAAACGCGTTCTTCCTGAAAAATTAGTTTTTTCCTATCAGGGTGATGGAGATTTAGCAGCTATCGGAACAGGCGAAACTATCCATACATGTAATCGCGGTGAAAACATTCTGATTATTTTTATCAATAACGGAATTTACGGAATGACCGGCGGACAAATGGCGCCAACAACTTTACCGGGAATGAAATCAACAACTTCTCCATTCGGAAGAGATGTTGCGGTGGTTGGGAATCCGCTTAAGATTACGGACTTAGTTGCACAATTGCCCGGGACTGTATATGTCACTCGTCAGTCAGTGCACAAACCGGCAAATGTGAGAAAAACTAAAAAAGCAATTCAAAAAGCATTTGAATACCAGCAGACAGGAAAAGGAGGTACCTGCTTCATCGAAGTAGTTTCCAATTGTCCTTCAAACTGGAAAATGACTCCCGTACAGTCGAATAAATGGCTCGAGGAAAATATGATACCATATTATCCGCTCGGTGATATGAAAACTCCAACAGGAAAGGAGGATTAGGATATGACTGAAGAAATAATCATCGCAGGATTCGGCGGACAAGGTGTTCTGTCGATGGGAATGATTTTATGTTATGCCGGTATGATGGAAAATAAAGAAGTAAGCTGGATGCCTTCTTATGGACCCGAAATGCGTGGCGGTACGGCAAACTGTATGACAATCATAAGTGATACAAAAATCAGCTCGCCGATAATTTCAAAATTTGATACTGTTATTGCTTTGAATCAACCGTCGCTCGATAAATTTGAGAAAGCCGTTAAGCCAAAGGGAATGCTGATCTATGACAGCACAAACATGATTCATCTGCCCGAACGTACGGATATAGAAATTTATGCAATCGACGCGAGTAATGAAGCAACGAAAATGGAGAACACAAAAATAATGAATATGATAGTGCTGGGCGCGTTTTTACTAAAAAGACCGATACTTAAATTCGAAAATATTTTGGAAGGTCTGAAAAAAGTGCTGCCTGAAAGATATCATCATTTACTGCCATTGAATGAAAAAGCTTTGCGAAAAGGGATGGAACTTATTGAAGTTGTCCAACAAAATGTCAGATAAATAACATTTACTGACGGGATGTATTAGGGAAACCCTCGCCGGAAATGACGGGGGTTTTTTATTTTCGGCAATTCATTCTTATTATCGGATAAGATAAAATTGAAATAAAGGAGTAGTCCGCAACAATTGAGTAAGAACAATTATTTCATTTTTGAGTATTCTATTTGAAAAAGAAGGGCTTTGTTCATAAATTTACGCTTCGTAATAATTTCATTTGAGGTTAGAATGGCAAATAATGCTGGAATTGTAGTTCAGGTAATTGGTCCTGTAGTTGACATTGATTTTTCAGATGGTCTCCTTCCGAAAATTTATAGCGCTGTTAAGATTCCGCGTACCAACATTGAAGGCGAAAAAGATGAGTTAATTGTTGAAGTTCAACAACATTTAGGTGAAAACCGTGTTAGAACTGTTGCGATGGATTCTACAGATGGTTTACAAAGAGGGATGGAGGCGATCGACACCGGCTCTCCAATTGAAATTCCAGTGGGACCTGAAACACTTGGGCGTTTGATAAATGTAATTGGACAGGGAATAGATGGTCTTGGAGAAATTAAAACAAAACAAAAATTCCCAATTCACCGTCACGCTCCGAAATTTAAAAATCTTTCTACTTCCCAGGAAATGTTTGAAACCGGTATTAAAGTTATCGATTTGCTCGAACCATATACAAAAGGCGGGAAGACAGGATTGTTCGGCGGCGCCGGCGTGGGTAAAACAGTTATCATTCAGGAATTAATACATAATATAGCTAAAGAACATGGCGGTTATTCCGTATTCTCCGGCGTTGGTGAGCGTACTCGCGAAGGAAATGATCTTTGGCTTGAAATGAAAGAATCTGGGGTGCTCGATAAAACTGCTCTGGTTTTCGGTCAGATGAATGAACCTCCAGGAGCCAGATTAAGAATCGGTCTTACCGGTTTAACCATTGCAGAATATTTCAGAGATGTTGAGGAACGCGACGTACTTTTATTTATCGATAATATTTTCCGTTTTACACAGGCAGGCTCTGAAGTTTCAGCGTTATTAGGTCGTATGCCTTCAGCCGTTGGTTATCAGCCGAATCTTTCCTCAGAAATGGGTGAATTACAGGAAAGAATTACTTCAACAGATAAGGGATCAATCACATCTGTACAAGCAATCTACGTACCTGCAGATGACTTAACAGATCCTGCTCCGGCTACAGCATTCTCTCACCTTGACGCAACAACTGTTCTTAGCCGTCAAATTTCTGAGTTGGGAATTTATCCGGCAGTTGATCCGCTTGATTCAACTTCAAGAATTCTTGAACCAGGAATACTTGGTGAGGATCATTACCGTACAGCCAGATTAGTAAAAGAAATTCTCCAGGGATACAAGGACTTACAGGATATTATTAATATTCTGGGTATGGATGAATTATCCGATAATGATAAAGTTGTTGTAAGACGCGCTCGTAGAATACAGAGATTTTTAAGTCAGCCTTTCTTCGTTGCAGAGCAATTTACCGGAACACCAGGTAAATATGTAAAATTGGAAGACAGCATTAGAGGATTTAAGAAAATTATTGACGGTCACTGCGATGAATGGCCTGAAAATGCTTTCCTTTATGTGGGTACGATTGAAGAAGCGGAAGCTAACGCTAAAAAAATGGTATAATTATGAAGCAGCTAAACATTGAAATTGTTACGCCTTCAAAGGTTGTATTCAGCGGGGCTGTTCAGTCTTGCAGTGTTCCCGGTTCATCGGGTGCATTTCAGGTTCTTTATAATCACGCTGCCATTCTAAGTACTTTTGAAGTCGGTGAAATAAAAATTGTTGATCTCAAAGGAAACGTGATACACTATGCTACCGGCGGCGGTACAATTGAAGTGATGGATAATAAAATTCTGCTTCTGGCCGAGAGCGTTGAAAGTCCTGATGAAATTGACAGAAAACGTGCTGAAGATAGTTTGAACAGAGCTAAAGACAGATTACATGGCGGTAATAAACCCGAGATTGATTATGAACGCGCTGAGGTCGCATTAAAACGAGCCCTGAACAGACTTAGTGTCAACAAAAAATATATGTGATTTTATCCCCGCGCTCTGCGGGGTTTTTTTTATTCGTTTATATAACCATCGCCTGAAATTATTTCTTTGAGCGTATCTGACCGGTCAAGATATTCAATCACTTTTGTAAAATGCTGAATTAAAAATTCCAGTCTTTTGGATTCACTTCTCATGCTCAACATTGTTTGCTGTTGTTCAATGTTCAATCCGCTTTTTTCAGCGAGTTTAAAACTTTTTTTCCGGGTAGTTGACAGATTGTTCCAAAAAGTATCGCTTAAGTAGAGCGAAGTTTTATCAATAATTTTCTGAAACTGATCCATTGCTTCAGTTCCCAAATTCTCGTGATTATCAATCTGGTCATAATCCGAAAATTCTTCTATTTCAGCTTCGAGAATTCTGTCGGAAAGTTCCTGGATGGCAATGATTCTAAAACGATAAAGTCCGGTAACGATTATGTCCATATTTCCGTTATCGTATTTTTTAAGTATCCGTGAGACTCTCACAAAACATCCGACTTCAGAAACCTTATCACTATTTTTTGAGATGATACCAAACCCATCTTCGGTTGCAATACATCTGTTTATAAGTCGTTTATATTTTTCCTCAAAAATATGCAAAGGATATTTTGCGCCGGGAAACATAACGAGATTTAAAGGGAATAATGATATTTTCACATTCACACCCTATGAAAATTGTTTTGCATTTTTACTAAGTCTCCGGTTATCATTATGTTTAATTATCATAGTTACATTTGCTTTAACACTTTTATTCTTTGTATTGTTTCCTGAAAATATTTCAACACCCCTCCGTGTGCTCTGGGTAAAATTATTCCAAACCACCTGAATAGCAGCATCGAACGGAACAGAAATTGGGTTATTCTCAGATTTTAAATTGAGCTGTTGCTGATTGTAATTCATCTGCCAGAAAAGAAAGATCATTTGAGATAATATTTAAATCATCAATTTCACTTTTTACTGTTATCGTCTTATCAGAAATTTCTTTAATAGTACCGGCATTTGATTCACTTAGCTGAGAAATATTATTCACTGTTTCAAGAGTTTGTTTTACTCCCGCGCTCAATTCATTGGTGGCGCTCATGTTTTTTTCTATTACTTCTGAAATTGTTTCAACAGCGTTTACAAGGTCAGACATGTTTCCTGAAACTGAATTGTTTGCATCAGCCATTTTATTAATTCTTTCATTCATACTTTTGGAAGAATCCAACAATACTTTAATTGCATCACCTGATTGATTGGCTATATTAGTTCCCTCATTTACTTCCTGTACAATATTTTTAATTGAATTTCCTGATTCTTCAATATCACGCTGAACGCGATTAATAAGAGCAGTTGTTTCTTTGGTAGCTTTGGCTGAGCGTTCGGCAAGATTTCGGACTTCATCTGCAACAACTGCAAAACCTCGTCCGTATTCGCCGGCGCGGGCCGCTTCAATTGCGGCATTAAGCGCTAACAAATTTGTCTGCTCTGCTATACCTTCGATTGTTCCTACAATATCTTCAATCTGTTTTGATTGTTTTGCCATTTCCTGAATTTTGAGTGCGAATTTATTAATTGTTTCCTCAATGTATTTCATCTTTATTAGATTCTGCATCACACTTGAAGCGCCTTTTTCGGCTATTTCAATCGATTCTAAGGAAGCGTTGACTACTTTTTCAGCAATCTGGCTGACCCCGTTAATCGCATTGGAAATATGCTGAACTGAATCCATCACTTTATTTGCAGCGTTTTTTTGACTGTTGGAATCACAGGCAATTTTATCAACTGTCTTCGAAATTTCTCCCATCTGTAAATTTGTATGATGGATTGATTCTGATTCGTCGCGAAGACTCTGAACCATGTATTCTATTGATTTTGCATTCTGTTCATTTGTTTCAAGAGTAACTTGCGCCGAATCATTTAGCTTCTGGCTAAGTTGAATTATTTCAATTATTCTATCGGAAAGTGTAGTAAGAAGGTTACGAAGACTGATCGGTTCGCTGTTGAATGTTGAAACAACAACACCTTTTGAAACAGCTTTGTTAATGTAACTGATGAGATTCTTGTCAAATATTCCCACACAGATCGCATCGTATTTTTTCTCAACGCAGTCCTCAATTGCAGGTCCGTAAACTTTTGCGCTGGCGTCAAATCCGTCGTTTGTTCGATAACCTTTTGGTACAATCCAGTCCACGGTTGTGTTATATTTTTTTAGTATTAATGCTGCTCTGTCGACTCCTGATTTTATCGTATTAAAAAACTCGTTGCCGTCTCTTCCTAAATATGCAATTTTTTTTGGCTTTAAGGATTCTTTTAGAGGCATCGGTCTGAGACTGAATGATTCTTCCGACTCAACCACTCCTTTACCTTTTATAAAGTACTGATTGGCGTTCTCTTTTGTTACAAATTCAAGATTTGTTAAAATTCTCGGTCTGCGCGGACGCCAGTTTGTCGCAATACTGTTATGCAGATAAATTAATGAATCATAACCCTGGCCGAATGCATCCTGCGAAAGGGTTGCGGTTATTGTTCCGTCAATTACATAATTCATGGTTTCATTGGATAAATCGTGAGATATGATTTTTATCTTTCCATTTCTCCCGGCATCTTTAACCGCGCGCGCGATTGTCGCGCCACCGGAATTCGTAACATAAAATGCGTCAATATTAAGGTTTTCTCTCAATAATTTTTGTATGAGCTGATATACAACTTCCTCATTAAATCCGGTTTCAACTGATCGAATTACTCTGATTTTGGATTTGATGTCATCTAGTTGAGTTTGAAATCCTTTTCTGCGTAACTCCTGACTCAGATTGTCGTAACTTCTGGTTATGATTATTACGTTCCCTGAATTATTCAAAAGTTTGACCATCATCTCAGCACACTTTCTCCCTTCAAAAAAGCCCCGACATAAAAAAGTCTTTTGCAGGGAGTGTCGGTTACTGAATTATATTCATGGCTTGCTTCCAGTAAAATTTCTTTGATGGAATTAAAACTGTTATTTATTTCTGACATTTGCCCTAAATTGTTTACTTTTTTATCCTGATTTACCAGCGGAATTTGAGTCGATAAATTTCCCTGTGCTAAGGCGGTGAGCGCCTGTTTCAAGGATCCCAGTTCTTTCTGGGCTAATGAGTTTATATTTTTCAGGAAAACTTTTATTGGTCTATATAAAGCCAGTTGTTGATAAGCGAAAATCATTGCCACGGTTATAATTGCGCCGATAATAGAATAAAGCAGATTATTCGTATTTGTGTTTTCTCCTATACTTTCATTCAGTTTCATAAAGGAGTCAATAACCAGGTAAGTAAAGAGAGCGAGAACCATATAAAGCAGATTATGAATATTCCTGCGGGAAAAATTTTTTATTCTTGAAAACATCTTGAAGTCCCCGATAGATAATTAACAAATGAGATGTATCAAATCAGATGATTTTTTACATTCTATTATCGAAGAGAATTTACATTTTGTTAGGTTTATGAGGAAAATTAAACCCCGGTTAGCCCGGGGCTTAATATTATTTCGCAGCTTTGTAAAGATTACTTACTTCATCCCAATTGATTACTTTGAAGAAATTTTCAACGTATTCTGGTCTTCTGTTTTGATATTTGAGATAATATGCATGTTCCCAGACATCAATGCCAAGCACAGGTTTGCCTTTTACAGCAGCCACGTCCATCAACGGATTATCCTGATTCGGAGTTTTGGATACAACTAATTTTCCGTCAACGAGAACTAACCAAGCCCAACCGGAACCAAATTGAGTTGCAGCAGCATCAGCGAATTCGTTTTTAAATTTCTCAAATGATCCGAAGGATGATTTAATAGCCTCAGCTAATTCACCGGCTGGCTCGCCTCCTTTATTTGGTCCCATAATTGTCCAAAATAAATTATGATTCCATGCGCCGCCGCCATTGTTTCTAACAGCGGGAGAGTGTTTCGAAACATTGGCAAAAATTTCTTCGATTGAATGTTTTTCTAAATCCGTACCTTCAACGGCTGCATTGAACTTACTGATATAAGCCGCGTGGTGTTTGGTATGATGGATTTCCATGGTCTGTGCATCAATGTATGGTTCTAATGCATTATGCGCGTACGGTAATTTTGGTAATTCGAATTTAGCCATTTTATTGCTCCTTTTATTTAATGAATTTGATAAACTTTTTGTCATTCCATCTAAGCTTAGCAAACTTCCTCCAGCCGAGATGAGACCTAATGTCCGAATAAAATATCTACGTTTCATAACCTTACTCAATTTGTTTTTACTTAATTAGATGAATTAAGCAGAAAAGGATTCACCACATCCACAGGTTTTTTTTGCGTTTGGATTATTAAACAAAAATCCGCGACCGTTGAGCCCATCGGAAAAATCCAGTGTGCAACCAGTCAGGTAAAAAAGACTTTTAGCGTCGATCAGAATTTTCACGTTTTCTTTTTCAATAACAGAATCGCCTTCACGGGTTTCGCCATCAAAACCAAGTTGATAAGTAAATCCGCTGCAGCCTCCACCTTTAACTCCGACTCGTAAGGCATGTTCATCCGGAATATTGTTTTCTGATTTTATCCTTGTAATTTCCCTGATGGCTTTTTCCGTGATATCTATTTCAGGTTTTGTTAGGCTTTCTATATTCATGACTCTACCTTTCAATTTTCTTTAACTTGCTGAAGTTCAATTACATTTTCTTGTATAAGTGATGACTCGGTTGAAAAATTTACTCTCCATGAATTCGCTGTTAATCTCAATAATTCGCCTTTGTTTTCTAAATCAGAGGCAAACTCAAAAGCTAATTTCTCCGCCTGGCTGTAGGATAAGTAATGTTTTTTTGTCTCAAAATATCGTTGGATTGAATACTGTAAATCTCTCAGGAAAATATTCGAGTTATTGAAAAAAGAATACTTCGCCTGGAAATATTTTATGAAAATTTCTTTTTCGTTTATCAGTGTGTTCAAATGATTCATTAAATCCTCTTTAAATTAATAACTCTCTGAGCGTTGTTTTATCGAAAAGTTCAATTATTTTATTCTGAATTTGCGAAAGGGGACTTCTAAGGCAACACCCATCGAACCGTTTACAATCATCCTTAGTCGCTTCCGCATACATACATTCAGTAAGTTGAATCTTATGATTTAGCGATTCTATAACTTTGCTGAAAGAAATATGATCAGGTTTTTCACTCAGGTTGTATCCTCCGAATTTGCCTTGCTGGGAAATTATTAAACCTGATTTCACCATTCGTTGGAGTATTTTACTTAATAACTCATAAGGTATACCAAGAGTTTCCGAAATTTCTTTTGCACTGATATTTTGTTTTCCCTGGTTTTGAAAAATATACCTAAGCGCTAATAATGCATACTCGATGTCTTTTTGTATTTTTAACATATTATATACGACCAATTTTGTCGGACATAAAAATATACATTATGTCCGAATTTGTCAAGAAATATTGACCTGGTATTTCTATGTATGAAAGAAAAATTAAATTTAAGCAGATATGTATAAAAGAAAATATATATTTAGGCTGAAATTTTAAGCTATTCTATCAGCTTATAACAAATAACTTTTTCTGTTTAATTAAAGGAATAATTATGAGTTGGTTTCTGGGTTATTCTGGCAGAAATACAGATGATTTTGTAAAGAAATATTTTAATTCCAATCTTAATGATGCTGGTCGAATTTTTAAGTCTGATCTTTTCGTCGTCTATGGTGGTCATGATAAAACATGCTTCACAAACCTTGAGCATGAAAAAGGGAAGTATTTGATTGTGGGAGTTCCATTGCAGTTGGAACGCGGTGATTTTAAGATTCTCACTAAAGACGGAATTGACCAACAAATTGATGCATCCGGCAAAAAAATTTTTGAGTCTGATGGACATTATGCAGGCATTCAGTGGTCGGAGGAACAAATCGTTTTATTCACTGACAGACTTGGACTAAGAGATATTTACTTTGCAGAATATAATGATGGAATATTATTTTCAACACGACAGGATTATTTGTTAAAATTTATCAAATCAGAAATTGTTTTTGAGGAGTTTGGGAGTAAGTGGTTGTACTTTAATCAACTATCGCGGGAATCGTTTTGGAAGAATGTTAAACGACTGTCAGCCGGTGATAATTTGACCATTAACAAAACGGATTCTAAGACATCTCTTGGGAGAAATACTCTTGATCTTTTTCGCAATGTTGAAAACGAAAATAAGAAAGATGAATATGCAAATTTGCTGCAACAATTAATTCTTTTCCCGGCAGATTCGAATAATATTTCTCTTAGTTTGTCAGGCGGGATGGATTCGCGGGTTTTGCTTTCTTTCTTATTGAAGAGTAAAATAAAAAACTGGGACACGCATACTTTCGGAAATCCGCTGCATCCTGACGGGATTATCGCTAGTCAACTCACGGAAAAGTTCGGTTTCAGGCATATACAGATTAACGAACAAATCGATGATAATCGGTTGATAAATCAACTTGAAGAATACGTAAAATTGACCGGTATTAATAATACACCGTCATCAATACTGCAATTCTATAATTATGAAAAACTGGGCGAAGAAAACCGGGTAGTTATTGACGGAGGTTATGGAGAGATATGGCGCAGAGAATTTTCTTACAGATTATATATCAAGGGTAAAGATGCCATCAGAAATAAAAATTTACAGGTAATTTTGAGTTTCATGACTTCGTTTAAAGCGGACATATTTTCAGAAGACATCATTAGGAGAATGAATGGCGGCGCATTATTGCAGATTGAAAATTTGATTGCAGAGCTGCCTTCATTTCAGGAAATCGGCATCGGTAATTGGCTCGATTTAATTGCCTTAAAAATACGTCTTCCAAATTACTTCGGTCCTGAACAAGTAAGAGTTGATGAACTCGTGGTAAGTTATATGCCATTTATTCAAATACCTTTGATAAAATTATTGCCAGGAATAAAAATGTGTGAACGTGAAAACGGACGCATGCTGAGAGAAATTTTGAAAAAACAAAATTCCGGGCTGACAAAAATTCCTCTCGTTAAGGGAAACACGATTCATCCATTCTGCTTGACTTCCTTACAGAAAAGAATTTGGAGTAAAACTATTGGAAAGATGCAGAAGGGATTTATTGATACATCTCAGAAAAATTTTCACTACAGAATAAAAAATTATATTCTTGATATCTTCCATTCGCAGGTGGTAAAAGAATGCGATTTGTACGATCATGATAAACTATCTGGAATCTTAAACGCTTTTGAAAAAGGAGTTAGTTGTAATCACTCAGAGCTTGATTGGTTGTTGGGTTTTGAGATATTCCGTCGGCAAGGAAAATAATTCATGATTTGAAAGAAAATTTCATATTGAAATTTTTCTTGTTAAAAACTTTGATTGTTTTTTTGACAATGTGTATGTTTGTGTGTAGAGTGAGGTGTAAATGAGAACAAATATAGTAATTGACGATGAGCTCCTGGAGACTGCATTCAAATTCAGTAAAGCAAAAACGAAAAAGGATCTTATCCATGAGGCTCTGGAAGAATTTATTCGTAACCGGAAAAAAAGAAATCTGATGGATCTTGATGGAAAAATTGTGTTTGAAAAAAGTTATGATTATAAAGCATCACGGGAAAACAGATGATACTGGTAGACACCTCTGTTTTGATAGATTTTTTCCGCGGCGGCGGGCATCCTAAAACAGAAAAATTTCGTGAGATACTCGCAAATCAAATTCCCTTTGGAATTACATCCTTAATTTATCAGGAAATTCTTCAGGGAGCTAAAGATGAAGCAGAATTTGAAAATCTCAAAGATTACCTGAGTTGCCAGTATTTTTACTTTCCTGATGACGAAATAAATTCATATGAAAAAGCGGCGCGAATGTATTACGATCTAAGAAAAAAAGGAATTACTGTAAAGAGCGCTATTGATTGTCTGATTGTTCAGATTGCGAAGGAAAATAATCTGTTGCTTCTGCATAATGACAGAGACTACGATAAATTAGTCGAATCAGCTAATGTCCGTGTTATTTGAATATTCGGAAACTATGTCATAGGTGATGTTCAATTTTCGTGGTAACCATAAAATCCGGAAAATTTTATAACCCAAATCCCGCCAAACTGTATTTTGCCAAATTCACAATCGGTTCAAAGTAAATTCCGAATATAAGTACCGGGACTAATAATAAAAGTATCACGATAATATTAAACGCTGGCGCTTCTATCCTGATTGTTGATTCGGTTGGTTTTGTGAGATACATGTGTTTCAGTACACGCACATAATAATAAAGCGAGACGACAGTATTTAACAAAGCAATAACAGCTACGGTAATCATTTTTGCATCAACAAGTCCGATGAAGATATAAAGTTTTCCGATGAATCCTGCTGTTGGCGGAAGTCCGGTTAATGAGATTAAAAAAATCGTGAATGCAAATCCGTAAAACGGAGAAGTGTAACCAAGTCCGTTGTAGTCATTGATGTTTTCCGAACCGGTTTTATTAGCAATAAGCATGACAATATAAAATGCGCCCAAATTCATTAGCATATAGAAAAAGAAATAAATTAGTACGGCGATTAATCCCTGATTCGACAATACAAGAATTCCGAGTAACAAATAACCGGCATGCGCGATACTTGAATAAGCAAGCATTCTTTTCAGATTATCCTGCCAGATCGCTGTGAAATTTCCCAAGGTCATTGTGAGAATTGAAATGACTATCAGTAAAGTCTGCCAGTCAAAATATGCAAACAATGTCCAGTTTCCCGATGAATCGGATGCAGCGACATACCCCGTGTAAAGAATTCTTACTAATAATGCAAAACCAGCAGCTTTACTCGCGACGCTGAGGTAAGCTGTAATGGTGATCGGCGCTCCTTCGTAAACGTCGGGAGTCCAGAAATGAAATGGGACGGCGGAAATTTTATAACCGATTCCTGCAAATATTAAAATGCTTGAGAGAGCGATTAATAAATTGTTCCCGGTAAATGATTGTAAGTAAGAATTAATTTCATAAAGATTTGTGCTGCCGGTGAGTCCGTAAAGCAAAGAGATTCCAAATAACATAATTCCGGAAGAAACCGCGCCGTACAAAATATATTTCAGGGCAGCTTCACTGCTTCTTGAACTGAGTTTTATAAATCCGGCTAGGACGTATGAAGATAATGATAAGAGTTCCAATGACAGATAAATTAGAATCAAATCATTAGCCGAAATAAGCATGAACATGCCTATTATCATTCCGAACATCAGAGTGTAGTATTCTCCAAGTCTATCGGAAGTTTCGTGGATTTCAGAAGCATTTAACGAAAATAAAATTATGAATGCCGATGATAATAGAACCAGAATTTTGAAAAAGAGTCCTAGTCCATCAACAGTTATCATTCCATGTCGTACCGGTTCTGTTATTTCTCCAAACTGACTTACCACAAAATAAAGGGTAACTGCAACTCCGGTTAAACCGATTACCGGTAAATATTTTTTATTGTTATGGAATATCAGATCGAAAATAATAATTGCCGCCAGAAACAACGAAACTGATATTTCCGGAGTTAATAAAGATATCAACTCATCTAAATTTGTCATATAACTATAATCCGCTCATTGTAATGTTACTGAAACCGTTTAATACAAAATCCGTTAGGGTGTTGACTGATGTGCTCATTATGTCCAGCATTCCCGAAGGATAAACGCCGAGGAAAATAATGATTACAGTCAACGGGATAAACATAATATATTCACGCGTATCAAGGTCTTTAAGTTCAGTCCATTTTTCGTTTAATTTTCCGAAGAAAATTCT
The DNA here is from genome assembly GCA_964516545.1 of uncultured Melioribacteraceae bacterium. Taxonomy (GTDB): domain Bacteria; phylum Bacteroidota; class Ignavibacteria; order Ignavibacteriales; family Melioribacteraceae; genus JAHISV01. The sequence continues at coordinate 2,448 of CAZEXO010000062.1, read as the reverse complement.
TTGCAGAGTCCATAACATGTAACCCGCGCCAAGCAAAATTCCGAGCGTTGAAATTATGGCGAGAGTGCGCGTTGTTTCAACACCAAAGGCGCCGATGAATACAAGAGCCTCGGAGATAAATCCACTCATACTTGGTAAACCGATTGCCGCGAAAAATGCGACTGTAACAAATCCCGTGTAAACCGGAAGTTGTGTTGCCAGACCGCCGAAATCATTTATACCGCGTGTATGAGATCTGTCATAAATTACACCGACAATAAGGAAGAGCATTGCTGTTATGGTTCCATGATTGAACATCTGGAAAATTGCTCCGTTGATTCCGGTCGATGAAAGTGAGGCCATCCCAAGTAACACATAACCCATATGCGAAACTGAAGAATAAGCGATAAGTTTTTTGAAATCTTTTTGCGCAAGCGCAACAAGTGCGCCGTAAATAATATTTATCATTCCAAAGAGCGCAATAACCCACATGAGTTCACGAGTGATATCCGGAAAAATCGGGAAACTGATTCTTAGCATTCCGTAAGTACCCATTTTCAGAAGTACGCCTGCCAATATTACTGAAATTGGTGTCGGAGCTTCGACGTGCGCGTCAGGTAACCATGTGTGGAAGGGGAACATTGGTACTTTGATAGCGAATCCAATGAACAAGGCTATGTAAGCAATGTAGCGCAGGTTATCAACATTGTAAGGAGATAAAATTCCCGTCGTTGTATAATTTGTAACATCCATCAAAGCAATCAGATTAAAAGTGAAAGCGGATGTTCCGTCGGAGAGTATTTCAGTCGCGCTGAAATAAAGTCCGATCATCACCAATAGCATAAATACTGAACCGACCAAAGTATAGATGAAGAATTTAATTGCTGCATATTCTTTTCGTGGACCACCCCAAATACCGATGAGGAAATACATCGGCAGCAGCATCAATTCCCAGAAAACATAGAAAAGGAAGAAGTCGAGTGAAACGAATACGCCCATCATTCCGGTATCGAGTAAAAGGAATAATGCAAAATATCCTTTCAATGCTCTCGGAATATTCCATGATGATATTGTTGCAACAAAAGTAATAATTGCCGTTAACAATACCATCGGAACGCTCAATCCGTCAACACCCATAAAATAATCAACCTTAATTGTTCCGAGCCATGAAAGACCCGTGATTTCAATCCATCTGAATTTTTCTATGAACTGAAACGATCTTTCATTGTTAACTCCGGCAAGTGAATAATCATAATTTGCGAGAAGGAGAATTGCCAGAATTACCTGAAGCCCAGTGACAACAAGCGCTGTGTATTTAATCGTTTCCGCCTGTTCTTTTTTCAGAAAAAGTATGACAACCATTCCAAGAACAGGTAAAAACGTTAGCAAAGTTAAAATTGGAAATCCTTCCATCGTATAAATATGCCTCTTATATTTTCAATTTCGTAATTATTTCTTTGCGTCTCGGCGATTTTGCGGTGGGATAGAAATAAACCGCGGAGGCGCAAAGAAAAAAAATCAAAAAGGTTTCAGTATCAGTAAAATTATTAATACTGAAAACACAACAAAAATAATGTAAGTCTGGACTTTACCGGTTTGTAATCTTCTGAAAGTTAAACCGATAAATCCGCTGAACATTGCGCTGAAGTTTACTAATCCGTCAACAACATAATTATCAAACCAACCACTGAGAATTGAAAATCCTCTTGTAACAGTGGCGGCTCCGTTTACAATTCCGTCAACAATGTTATTGTCAATCCAGGATAAAATTTTTCCCAAAATGATTGTACCGCCGATAACGGTTTTATGATAAATCTCATCAATGTACCATTTATTAAGCGACATCTTGTAAAGTAGTTTTAATCTTTGAGCAAGTATATCGGGATTAATTTTTTTCCACTGATAAAATAGAAATGCTATTAAAATTCCGAGTCCGCCGAGCAGCACTGACATAATCATTGCAGGATAATGAGCCTGATGCATCGCCTCACTATAAATCTCCGAATGGATAATTTTATGATTTGTTTCATGAGAAATTATTTCATGAGTTTTCATGAACTCAAAACGCGTATCCTGGGGAACTACTGAAACCGGTGTTTCAATCCATTCCGATAAAAACCATCCGCTGTCAGCGCTAATCGGATTTGGAGTATACCAGAAGAATACAGAAAGAGCGCTTAACACGATTAATGGCGCTGTCATTACCCATTTTGATTCGTGAGCGTGTTCAAATTTATGATAGTCTTTTGGTACGCCATGGAATGTAATTATTACAAGACGGAACATGTAAAATGCTGTCATCAAAGCTACGGTAAATCCGATAATTGGAATTAACCAATGCCCGGTTAAATTTCCGAATGCGAGTGTTCCTGCAAGAAGACCATCTTTACTGAGAAATCCTGAAGTTAAGGGCACACCGGAAATTGCCAGTGTTGAAATTAAAAATGTAAGATAAGTGACAGGCATTTT